>JAEEOD010000099.1 GCA_016284115.1 Bacteroidaceae bacterium | reverse complement strand
CACCTTGTTGTTCCAGGTGAACAACTCATAACCCAATGACATATAAGGCTCCAAGGTCTGCTGGACATTGTAGCCACCAAAGTCGTATGCTATATTATTACCATCTTGATCAAGCACCTCAAAATCACCCTCGTTATAGCCAGCCATGATATCCACAAATGGGAATACAGAAGAATTGGTACCACGTACATCCTGAATATCTGAATAGGTGAACAACAACTGATTAGAGAAATTGCTACCAAAATGACTGTTCAAGTCAACAGAGATAGTGTTCACCTTGTTATCCATCGAATACATCGCATTTGCGAATGCCATAGAATAACGAGAGAAACGATCCATGTTTCTCAAACGGTAGCCAGTATCAGAAGAGTTACCGTTAGTAGGATTCCAAGCAGTATTCTTGGTATAGTTGTAACGAACTGCCAAGTGATGATCCTGAGTAATGTTCCAGTCGATACGACCCAACAACTTGATATTCTTCTCATCAGCAGGGAAGTTGGTATAAGAACCAGCGTCATAACCATATCTTGACTTCAAGTGATCACTTACCTTCTTCATGTCAGACAAGGTAGTACGAGAGATGTACTGGTCTGGTACAGCCACACCATCAGAAGAAGCTCTCCAACGATTCACCTCGGTTGGTACCTTAGAGTACTCAACATTGGCAAAGAAGAACAACTTGTTCTTGATGATTGGGCCACCTAAGGTAGCACCATAAATATATTTACGATTCTTGGTGCGATTGATATCTACGCCACCAACACGGGTTCCGTGTAAGTTTTCACTTGTGTAGTAGGTATAAGCCGTACCCTTGAAAGTGTTGGTACCTGACTTGGTAACAGCATTGATACCACCACCGATGAAGTTGCTCTGACGAACATCGAAAGGAGCAACCACCACCTGCATTTCCTCGATGGCATCTACTGAGATAGGAGAACCACCACCAGGCAGAGCAGAACTCAGACCGAAGTTGTTGTTGAAATTAGCACCATCCACGGTGAAGTTAGTTGAACGACCGTCACCACCAGCAAAACCCATACCATTAGCGTATGGAGAGAGGCGAGCGATATCCGTAATGCTACGGCTTACGGTTGGCAACTCACGGATAGTAGCGTTGTTGATGTTGGTTGTAGCACCAGTCTTTTCCTGTGCGAACTTTGAAGCGGTTCCAGTGACAACAACCTCACCCAGCATCTCAGCTGACTCAGAAATCTCAACATTAAGGTTGAAAATCTCTCCCAGCTGCAACGTGATGTCCTTGTAAGTCCTGGTAGAATAACCAATGTAAGAGATGGTCACTGTGTATGGACCACCGGTACGCATACCTTGGATGGCATAACGACCGTCAACGTTAGTTATCGCACCGTAAAGCGTACCTGAAGGCTCATGAACAGCCTGTACAGTTGCGCCAATGACGGGTTCATTGGCATCATCGACTACCTTACCACCCATAGATGAGGTAGTGATCTGTGCCTGAGCGCCTACAGCCACTAAAACAGCAGCTAGCGTAAGCAGCATGAATCTTACTTTTCTTAACATAATACTTTGTATTAATTTAAATGTTTACCAATTTGGCGGTGCAAAGATAGTTATTATCTCAATACAATTGCTAAAATCGCTTAAAAAAAGTTTTCAACATTATATTTAGTCGTTTGTCAATTTTCTGTACCTTACCCTTGTTGGCTCAGTCTTACCTAAGCGTTTAAGTTTGTTCTCCTCGTAGTCAGAGTACGAACCTTCAAAGAAGAATACATTAGAATCCCCCTCGAAAGCAAGGATATGGGTACAAATCCTATCGAGGAACCAGCGGTCATGACTGATAATGACAGCACAGCCGGCAAAGTTCTCCAAACCCTCCTCAATGGCACGCAAGGTATTCACATCAATATCGTTGGTAGGCTCATCAAGCAACAATACATTGCCCTCTTCTTTTAACGCTAAAGCCAGTTGCAGGCGATTACGTTCACCACCTGACAACACGCCACAGAGTTTCTCCTGATCAGCGCCAGAGAAATTGAAACGCGACAAATAAGCACGGGCATTCACATCACGGTTGCCAATACGCATCAGATCCATGCCGCCGCTCACCACTTGGAAAACAGTCTTGTTGGGGTCAATACTGGTATGCTGCTGGTCAACATAAGCCAATTTCACTGTCTCTCCCACTTCAAATGTGCCGCTATCAGGCTTATCCAAACCCATAATCAGGCGGAACAAGGTAGTCTTACCAGCGCCATTCGGACCTATCACGCCCACGATGCCATTAGGAGGCAAAGTGAAATTTAAGTCATCATACAACAACTTGTCACCAAACGCTTTTGCCACATGATGGGCCTCAATTACTTTATTGCCCAATCGTGGGCCATTGGGTATATAAATCTCCAATTTCTCTTCCTTTTCTTTCACATCGGCATTGAGCAACTGCTCGTAGGAGTTCAGACGGGCTTTTCCTTTAGCCTGACGGGCCTTCGGTGCCATACGAATCCATTCCAGCTCACGTTGCAAGGTCTTCCTACGCTTGCTCTCAGTTTTCTCTTCCTGAGCCATGCGCTGTGTCTTCTGCTCCAACCAGCTACTATAGTTGCCTTTCCAAGGAATACCCTCGCCACGGTCCAGCTCTAAGATCCAACCTGCGACATGATCTAGGAAGTAACGGTCGTGGGTAACAGCTATCACCGTTCCTTCATATTGCTGCAAATGCTGTTCCAACCAATCGATAGACTCTGCATCCAAGTGGTTAGTTGGCTCATCAAGCAACAACACATCAGGTTTTTGCAACAGTAAGCGGCACAATGCCACACGTCTGCGTTCGCCACCGCTCAAGTGCTCACATAGCTGGTCACTGGGTGGGCAACGTAAAGCATCCATAGCTATCTCCAAC
>JAEEOD010000098.1 GCA_016284115.1 Bacteroidaceae bacterium | reverse complement strand
AGATGCCTATTTCATCTACAGTGATGAGACTGGCAACTATCAAACTTACATGACTCAGGGCATGAAGAAGTATGTAACTGAATAATAAAAGAAAACTGTCTTTATTTCAAGAACACTAAATAGACGGCCAACACCAGACAGACAAAAGCTGCCAGGTGATTCCAGTGCAACGACTCACCTTTAAAGAGCACTGTAGTAAATACAGTAAAGATGATGAGGGTAATGGCTTCTTGGATTACCTTAAGTTGCATCAACGAAAAAGGTCCACCATTCTCATGAAAACCGATACGGTTGGCTGGCACTTGGAAACAATATTCGAAAAAGGCAAGGCCCCAGCTTAGTAATATCACAGCAAACAATGGCCAGGAGGTAGAAATCTTCATCTCCTGCAGTTTCAAATGACCATACCAGGCAAAAGTCATGAAGATGTTAGATACTATCAATAATAATACGGTATAAAGTGCCTTCATCTTAATCTTTATAAAATCGGGCACAAAATTACTCAAAAAATCGGATTATATTCATTTTATTTGTATTTTTGAATGCAAAGAATTGCTAATTGGATAATGATAATAAAAAAATACATACTTCTCCTGTTGCTAAGTATCACAGCAATAACACTTTCTGCACAGACTCTTGCGGAAGCGCGCAAACTATATGCTGAGGGTGATTTTGCCAACGCTAAACCTATGTTTGAGAAGTTGGTGAAGGCCACTCCTAGCAATGCCAATTACAATCTGTGGTATGGCGTTTGCGCTTTGCGAACAGGTGATGCTGCTGCGGCATTGCCATATCTTCAAACGGCTGTGAAACGAAAGGTGCAAGACAGTCAATTGTTCTTGGCAGAAACATGCAACAATCTCTATTTGTACGAAGATGCAGTTAATACGCTTGAGACATACATCGCCGACCTAAAAAAACGTCGCAAGACATCATCTGATGCAGAAGCATTATTAGAACAAAGTCGCAATGGCTTGCGCATGATACGAGGCGTAGAGCAGGTGATAATCATCGACAGTATGGTGGTTGACAAGGCTGATTTCGTCAGTCATTACCGTTTGGGTACTGATGCTGGTCGTTTGCTTACCTCTCGTGAGTTCTACGGGCGTCAGGATGATGGTAATGCCTTATTCATGACGGAACTGCAAGACCGTCTATACTATAGCCAGTCTTTGCCTAATGACTCTACCCTATCGTTGATGACCTCACAGAAATACAATGGTCAATGGTCTGCTCCTAACTTATTGCCTGACAATATTAATGAAGCAGGCAGTAACAGCGCCTACCCCTTCGTGATGCCCGATGGCATAACCGTTTATTATGCATCAGACGGTGAAGAATCTTTAGGTGGCTACGACATCTTTGTAACTCGTCATAATACTGAAGATGATACTTATTTCACACCAGAAAACATAGGTATGCCTTTTAATTCACCATATAATGACTATATGTATGCCATCGACGAGTTCAACAACTTGGGATGGTTTGCATCCGACCGTTTTCAACCAGAAGGAAAGGTATGCATTTATGTTTTCATTCCTAATGAAAGTAAAAATGTCTATAGTTTTGAGAACACCGATAAAGTAAAATTAGCAAAACTGGCACAAATACATACCATACAAGATACTTGGACAGACAAAGCAGAGGTGCAGGACGCACAAAGAAGACTGGCAAACATCAACGATGCATTTATCAATACTGCATCCAAGCATGAGTTTGAATTCGTGATTAATGATGAGCATACCTATTATCAGTTGACTGATTTCACTTCTCCTCAAGCACGCGAAGCTTTTAACCGCTATCGCCAATTGGATAAGTCTTATGAAGAGGTTGTCACCAACTTAGAGCAACTACGCTATCAATATGCTGATAGCAATTCAGCTTTGAAAGATCGTCTAAGAAGTAGTATCCAACAAGGGGAACAAAAGGAAAAGGAGCTATATGAACAACTGAAGCAGTTGGCAAAAGACGTTAGAAAATTAGAAAGACCGTAATAATATTATTATAAACCTTAGACTAAAATGGGAATACTATTTATTATTGCACTCGTTATCTCAGCCCTACTACTATTATTAGTAGAACTGTTTGTGATACCTGGTAGCAGTCTGGCAGCCATTCTTTCGGCAATATGCCTGGTATGGGCAGTAGCATATGCCTTTATCAATATCAGTGCTTTAGCTGGCATCATTACATTGATTATTGCCGTCATCCTCGGTTCGTGTATGCTCATAGCTTTCATGAAATCGAAAACACTCGATAAGGTGGCACTCACAGAAGACGTAGCATCGACTGTCGACCGTACTGTAGCTGCCCAAGTAAAGGTAGGCGACAAGGGCTTTGCAGTCACTCGTCTTGCTTTAATTGGCAATGCAGACATCAACGGCCACATAGTGGAGGTCCGTTCTGCCGATGGGTTCCTCAACGAGAAAACGCCTGTGGTAGTAACTCGTGTGTCAGACAATGAAATCATCGTTGAAAAAATTAAAAACTAAATAAGATATGGGAATCGAATCATTCTACTTTACCGCATTTTTGGTAGTGGCAGTCATCGTATTTCTGGTGATATTTTTCCACTACGTGCCTTTCTTTCTTTGGCTCAGCGCCAAAGTATCTGGTGTAAACATCTCTTTGCTGCAGTTGTTCCTGATGCGCATCCGTAATGTGCCACCTTATATCATCGTGCCTGCTTTGATAGAAGCACATAAAGCTGGTCTGAAGAACATTACACGTGATGGGCTGGAGGCTCACTACTTAGCTGGAGGACATGTAGAGCGGGTGGTACACGCCTTGGTATC
>JAEEOD010000097.1 GCA_016284115.1 Bacteroidaceae bacterium | reverse complement strand
GAAAGCATACTGTGGCAAGCCCTTGAAATAGCGGTAGGTGCGGTTTTCCATCGAGTAATCCAGGAAATCAGGCAGATCGTTGGTAGAACGATAGAAAGTGACTGGCAACTTGCCACCAGGGTTATAATCGCCCAGCAATACCTCAGCCAGAGCCTGTGCCCCACCCTGTCCGGCATACCAAGCCTGCAGCAGTGCATCATACTGTCCTTCTACACTGCCAAATGCGATGGCTGAGCCTGAGCAGTTGACAAAAATCACAGGCTTGTCAGTAGCATGCATGGCCCTCAACAATTTCTGCTGTACCTTTGGCAACTCAATATCTTGCTTGTCGCCGCCCTCGCCTTCCATCTGTGCGGTGATGCCACCAATGATGATGATGGCGTCCATATCTTTCACTTGCATAGCCAACTGAGTGAAATCAATCAGGTTGCGCTCACAGATATCACCACGCAGCATAGCATACTGTCCTTTGTCATGACGGTAGGTAATCTCCACATCATAGGTCTTGCCCTTCTCCACATTGAACGACTTGTATTCCACATTGCGGTTGAAGCCAAAGCCTCGACGTCCAGGAGTAGTATTCTCTTCTACCACCACTCCATTTACCTTCAGCACATAGCCGTTGTCGGTGGTCAACGTATATTTCATCTCGCCCGTAAAGGTAGCCGTATAGCGTCCGCTCAGTCTCACTGACAGCGTATCACGACTCACTCCCTGTGCAAAGCCCCAAGCTCCAAATGTAGAGAAATTCAGTTCATTGTAATAATCAGTCACCACAGGCTTACCCTGCAGCAGACTGTTGTTGAAGAACTCCGCCTTGATGCCCTTGCCGTCATTAAAATCTTGCAGATGATGCACGGTCTGGTACTCATCGTCCAACTCACAGGCCTTATCATAGAAGATGTTGACACCTGGCAGAGCTGCCTTGATACCTTCGAGCAACGAATGCTTGTGGGCTGCTGTAGGTGTACCGCCATAATTACCGTTCAGCATATCGGCATTATCGGCATTAGGTCCCAATATGGCGATGCTCCTGATGCTCTTTGAGAGAGGCAACACACCACCTTTGTTCTCCAGCAGCACCATCGACTCTCGGGCTGCTTGTACTGCCAAGGCGTTATGTATCTCACTACTGATATTCTCTGGTCCGATGTTGGCCCAAGGCAACAGTTCAGCAGGGTCGAACATACCCAAGTCAAAACGTCCAGCCAGCGTCTTTCGCAGATGACCGTCGAGGTCGCTCTCCTTGATCATTCCTTTCTGAAGACCTTCGGTCAAACTCATAAACACCTTGCCACATTCCAAGTCTGTACCATTCAGCACAGCATCTACCGATGCCGACAAGCCGTCAGGATGTGTCTCATGCTGTCCAGGTGTGAAGAAGTTATTGATGGCATCGCAGTCAGTCAGTATGATGCCCTTATAACCCCACTTATTGCGCAGGATATCTATCAGCAGACGATCGCTGGTACAGCAGGGTCTACCCTCAAAACGCTGATAGGCACACATCACCTCCTGCACGTTGCCTTTCATCACCAATGCCTTGAAAGCAGGGAGATAGGTCTCCCACAAATCACGATTGGTGGGCTCCACATTCATCGAATGGCGTAGTGGCTCCGGACCGCTATGTACGGCATAATGTTTCGCGCAGGCATGTGTCTTGAAGTATCGTGAGTCGTTGCCCTGCATGCCCTTCACATTCATCACACCCAACACAGATGTAAGATATGGGTCCTCTCCATAGGTCTCCTGTCCTCTTCCCCAACGTGGATCTCGGAAGATATTCACATTTGGGCACCAGAAAGTGAGTTCGGGATTGCCGGGATAGTAGATTACACCCATCGGTACATCGAAGATATTATGATCGGAACGGTTCCAGTTGGCACGAGCCTCGTCGCTCACCTGAGAAAAGACATCATAAACCAGTTGATCATTGAAGGCTGCTGCCATACCTATCGGTTGTGGATAAACGGTATAGCCATCCTGACGCACACCGTGGCATGCTTCACTCCACCAGTTGTACGACGGAATACCCAGTCGGTCGATGCTGATGCTCTTGTTCATCATCAATCCTACTTTCTCTATAGGAGTGAGCATACCCAACAGACTCTCTACGCGCTGTGTGGTCTGCAATGTAGGATTCTGCCACTCATACTGCCACTGGGCAGTGGCACTCATTGTAATGAGGGCTGTCAAAGCCACTAAAACCATCCTTCTTTTCATATCACTTAATGGAATTATATTTCACTGCTTCGATGCAAATATAATAATTATTATATATTTATTTCCGAAAATTATCTGCTATACTAATAATTTCTGTATTTTTGTTCTTGAATATGCTATAGCTGGATAATAGATGAAGAAGTCCTTATTATTGATTGGAATTGCCCTCTTTTCCTTTGCTAGTGAAACCTTTGCGCAGAGTATCTTTCAGCGTGTTGACAGTATGCTGACGGTGAACTACCACAAGGGCAATGTTGACACCACCTACATCACGAGGCCTACAACGAAATGGACCATTGCGATGAGGATGAACGTATCTGGTGCATCAATCAAAGCAGAAGGAATTGACAATGGCCTACATTTCGAGGCGTTAATGAGAGCTGACAGGAAGGCTACACTGAGCTTAGGAGTGAGCTATCTGGGGTTCTCTCTCAATGCATCGCTGAATCCTGCCAAGCTGATGGGCAAGTACAGTGACTTCGAGCTGAACTTCAACAGTTATGGCAAACGATTCGGCTTCGACATCATCTATCAGGATGCGAAGAATTTTACTGGATGGCATGAACATGAGGGTATGGAGCGCATCGACCTGCCTAATGGCATACTGAAGGTGAAGACGTTGAATGTGAATGCCTTTTATATTTTCAACAGTCGTCGTTTCTCTTATCCCGCTGCTTTCACACAGAGCTACATACAGCGACGTTCCGCTGGCAGTTTTCTTTTGGCCGCATCGGGGCAAGGGCAAAAAGCTACCCTCAATTACGAACAAGAGATGCAGTTGAAGATAACCAACTTGGGAATCGGTGCAGGCTATGGTTACAACTACGTGCCAAAACAGGGTTGGCTGTTGCACGTCTCAGCACTACCTACATTCATCTTTTACAGCAAGACCTCAATGTCTTTCAGAGACAGCAGTATACCCTTGCATTACCACTTCCCAGAGGTTATCATCACTGGTCGTGGTGCCGTCGTTCGCCAATGGAGCAACAAGTTTCTCGGTATGTCAATGGTATTCAATTTCACCAACGTTGGCGACAAGGAAAGTCTTACCATGCACAACATCAAATGGCGCGTTCGCACATTCTTCGGCATCCGGTTTTAACTACGCCTACTCTACCAATGCCACATCATGCGAAGGGATGCTATCAAACCTTTTGCATATTTGTAAAAAAAGACAAACTTGAAGCCTTTAATGTCTAAATATTTGTATCTTTGTACCAAACAGAAACGAACGAAGATATGAAAAAAATACTGCTATTGATTGTTGCTCTCTTTGTCCTCATCACTGTCATAGTGATTTTGGGTAACATCATCACCATAGGTGAGAAAATGACAGCCTTGATAGGTTCTCCCTATCTGGAATATGCTTTCTATCTTGTGCTGGTAGTTCTCTTTGCCTATCTCGTATATGTGGCCATCGTGCAACCCATGATGAAAATACACAATGCACCTGAGTTTCCTGTGTTGTCTGTTCAGGATAAAGAAAAGGGCATAACGGATGAAGAATACAACAAACAATTGATTTCGTTTGGCAATAAAATATGCAATAACTGTTATTATTTGCCTGAAGCTGAAAGAACCACACACCAAGCAGAACTGAAAGCAGAATTAACGGAAACAAGCAAGGACATTAACCTGCTAAAAGAATGCCTGTCAAAAGAGTTGAAGCAAAGGTATCGTGCCATAGACAAACATATCATCACCTATGCAGTGAAGGTATTTGCCATTACAGCTATTTCCAGCAATAAGATTGATACGCTGGCTACGCTTGGCTTTAATTACCGAATGATTGGGGAAATAGTTCAATCATCTGGCTTTCGTCCTAATAAAATACAATTGGCCAAAGTGTATATTTATGTCATCACTGCTGCTTTCTTCAGCTATTTCTTCCCCAGTATAGCGAAGTCTGCAGTGGATGCCTTGACGGATGTAGATGATGTTGATATTGATGTCAGTGATGTTGTGGAAATACCTGATATTGATGCATCTAACATTGACTTTACCCAATATATCAAAGACCTTAATCTGCCTGGTGTACCTCTGGCTCCTCTGGCTGACGGACTAGCTAATGCCATCATGACCATAGCCATTGGATATATCACGAAATACTATCTCCAGAAAGGTTCTAAAGAACTGAAAGGCGCTAAGGGAAGAGCTGTCAAGCTGAAAGCCAAGATGAAGGCTTTAGGGCAAATTCCTCTCCTCCTTGCTGAAATTCCAACACAATTAGGAAACACAGGTCTGTCGTGGGCAATGACAGGCTTTGAGAAAGCCTACAATAAGATGTCAAAGAATAAAGCATCTGAAGGAGATGACTGTATGGAGAGTGACTTTGATACTTCGGATATTGTGCCAGAGGTTGAAAAGTCTAAAGGGAAAGGCATATTCGGTTTCTGGAGATAACTAAATAATATCATACAATAAACATTATTATGAGAAAGACATTTGTTTTAATGGCAGCAGTGATGATGTGCATGGTTTCTGCTATGGCGCAGGAAGCTATCTTTGCGCGCAATGAAATCAACTCACCAGAGGTAAACGCTGACGGTAGCGTGACGTTCCGTCTGTATAATCCTAAGGCAATTACCGTACAGGTGACGGGTGATTTCCTGAATGGAGCTGCGGCAGAGATGAAGCAGGATTCTATAGGCTTATGGACTTACACCAGTCAACCGTTGGAGCCAGAAATGTATTCTTATAAGTTCTTGGTGAACGGAACCGAGTTCTTAGATCCTAGCAATATTTATCGAAGCAGGGACATCGCATCGTTTACAAACATCTTTATTGTAAGCAAGGACAAGGCCGACAAGGGCGGTCTGTACAGCGTACAGGAGGTGCCTCACGGCAATGTGGCAAAGGTATGGTATGACAGCCCTACACTGAAGATGCAACGTCGCATGACGGTCTATATTCCTGCCGGTTATGACGATAGCAAGAAAAGCTATCCTGTGCTATATCTTTTCCACGGAGCTGGTGGTGATGAGGATGCATGGACTACCTTGGGTCGTGCTGCACAGATATTGGACAATCTGATTGCAATGGGCAAGGCAGAGCCAATGATCGTGGTAATGCCAAATGGTAATATGAATGCCCAGGCTGTGGCTGGTGAGTGGAGCAAGGGTATGTACAAACCATCATTCACCCAGCACATGGATCCTCCTGGTTTGGCTACGATGGAAGAAAGTTTCCCTGACATACAGAATTATGTAGAGAAGCAATATCGTGTCATCAAGGACAAGAAACACCGTGCGGTGGCTGGTCTGTCGATGGGTGGTGGACATGCGTTTTCTGTGAGCAAGACCTACCATGACCGCTTCGACTATATCGGTTTGTTTTCTGCAGCAATTGTGGCTGGCAGAAACGTCAACTTCATGGGTGTGAACAAGCAGACTCTGGACAGTGATGCTGAACTGGGTCGTCAGATTGAAGCACTGAAGAAGAACAATCCTAAGTTATATTGGATTGCCATCGGCAACACTGATTTCCTGTATAACGTGAATAAGGCTTATCGTGAATACCTAGACGAGAAGGGCTTGAAATATGAATACTTCGAGAATGAGGGTGGTCATATTTGGAGATTATGGCGCATTTACCTGAGTATGTTTGTTCCAAGGCTGTTTAAGTGAAAAATGAGAATTGAGAATTAAAAAAGGCTGCAATATTGCAGCCTTTTTACTTACCATTTATTATATAATAATCAATGTGTTGCATCGTGAATCATTTCCAACAATCCATTCACGATGGCACTCTCGGCATAACCTTGTTTATAGCGTGAGCCTAGCACTTCGAAGACCTCAGCACCATAAGACTCATCATCTGGGATATAACCACCATAACCCACACCTGGGCAGTAAGCAAGACCTGTCATCATGGTTCGAGAATAAGGAGACTCGCGCTTCAAGCGAACTGCAATCTGGTTGTAGGGTTCACCAGCTACGGCAGTTACAGGAATATCGTCCAGCATAATCAGACAAAGACCAATGCCTGTTTCTCCAGCATCCTCATATTGACCAGCATAGCCTGCCCTGCCCTCTCTGTTGAGCAACTTACGAGCTGGCACATTGACCACCTTACGGGCACAGTTGATGGTGACATTCGTCTCAAAGTGGCGCATATTCATGATGACATACTTCACTTCTTCACCTAAGATCTGTCCATAGCTTTCAATCATCCTTTCCTGTTCACCCAACAAGCGTTGTACCTCTGGTTTGGTTCTATCCAAACCTTGTCCACCAGGAGGCATACTATTGGAAATATCCTCACCACGAGCTGCAAAATCAGCTATGCGAATATTGCGTAGGTCGAAGGTCTGCTGGAAATAAATGGGGTTCTGATCGCCAGCAGCACCAGAGGCAAAGCTCGCTACGAAACCATCGCCATAACGACTCTCGACATAGCGTTCGGTAGCGCCAGGGAAGTCTGCACTTACTTTGTCAGTATTACCTGTAATCACAGCATGCATGGCATAGTTGAAATAAGTAGCAATGGGCTTGCCGTCCAGACTTTCGAAATAGATAACACCTACGGTCTTGTCAGACTTTCCATCGTAATCGGGACCTTCCCACCATGAACCACGCTCTGCATCGAACAGATCTCGCTTCACGTTCAAATAGGATACACCAGCGCCATAGCCCAACTTAGCAGGTACCATAGCATCCACTGCAGCCTTTACAGCACTCCACGTACGGTTATTCAGCTCATCTCCTCTCACACTACCGCCAGAGTGTGTATGTGTGCCGTTATAGATAATATTGCCTTCTGGAATACCCAGTTCTTTTGCAGCACGCTCGTCGATGTAGGCAGCAACATTGCCATTGACACCCCCTGCATCAAAAGTCACAAAGGCAGCCTTGGTAGCACCGTTTCCAAAGGCAATAACTCTGACATAACAATGATCCAGAATGCCCTGTGAGGTGGGTGGAAGATCCTTCAGTTCAGGAGTTATATCCACTTTTGCAGCTCCTGCCAACAACTGGCCACGAGGACCATTGAAGGCTGATAAACTGACTGACTGCAAGAAGGCAGTCATCAAAACAATCATAAAAACAATTCTCTTTTTCATAGTATTGACTATTTGATTTATTCTTGCCGTAAATATACATCTTTTTTTTACATTTTACCATATAGCGCGAATAAAATAATAAAAATGAAGCCACCTCTTTTAGAGATGGCTTTCTACACGACAAACTAAAACACTCACTACTCGTTATTACTATCTGGATTGTGTCTGCGTTGTCTGTCTCTGTTGGGTGCTCCTCCGCCTTCACCACGAGGACGCCACATATCTCTTACCATATTGGTGCGGAAGCCCATTTCTGCACTGCGGATAAGGAATATTTTCTTATCGGGCAGTACCTTGCGGAACTTCTCGAGATATTCTTTCTCTAAGCGCGCTGAGTTCAATTGAGACTCAGTAAAGGCATCATTAATCTCCTTATAGCTGCCCTCTTTGGCGCTGTTATTTCTACCTTCGCGAAATAGTTTCCATGCTTCATCCTGCACGGTCTTTTGTTTCTGCTTCATCTCAAAATACAGCGGGAAGAACTCTTTTGCCTCCTGCTCTGTCAACTCAGCCACCTTGGTAAGGTGTTCCTGCTGTCTTGCCTGAAACTGTTCAGGCGATAGTCTTTCGTGACGCCTTGTGTCTTGTGCGTTCAGTGATGCCATAACCATCACCATCGTCAATAAAAAAAACAATCGTTTCATAACCCAATTATTTATAAATATGTGTATTTACTCAGCATCAGAAAGATAGAGGTAGAGTGAATAGTCATCCATCTGCATGGCATCTACCATATTCTGCACCATCTCTGTCTCGTATTGTTCTTCTTCAACAGCAATCACATCAGGATTGTTGGCATGCATATAACCCAGCACCTTGACAATGATAGCTGCACCTGCAAACATAGCTGCCAAATATACGCTTGGCTTTGCCTTGTCCCACCAAGTAAGCGGCTTGACCTTGTACTCAGGTACCTCCTTTTCAGGCAAACTGTCCATCACACGGTTAGTAAGGCCTTCAAAATAACTTTCTGGCACCGTAAAGGGGTTGCTCTTCCCCACCTTGTGTAACAGCAGATCTTCTTCTTTCATGGCTTCTATCGTTTTCTATTTGTTAGACAATGATTTATTCAAATGGTTTAATCAGCTTCTTCAAAATATTTAGAGATTTTCTTTACGGCCAAGTGGTAATCAGCCTTCAAAGCACCCACCGTAGAACCAATAATCACAGATATCTCAGTATAGGTAAGTTCGTCGAAATAGCGCAAGTTGAACACCAAACGTTGCTTGTCTGGCAAGGTCGTGAGTGCTTGTTGCAGCATTCTTTGAGCCTTATCACCATCGAAGTATGGATCGCCTTCCAACTGATTCGCAACACTCATATCTTCATCATCCACCGAGATGCTCTGCTGTGCCTTCTGCTTATTCAGAAAATTCAAACTTTGATTGATAGCGATGCGATAAAGCCATGTCGATAACTTCGACTCTCCACGGAAATAATCGATGTTCTTCCATGCTTGTATCAGTGTCTCTTGCAACACATCGTTGGCATCGTCATGATCGAGTACCAAACGTCGTATTTGCCAGTAGAGTGACTGGCCATACTCCTCCACAATCATACCAAATGCTCTGCGTTGCATAGCATCGTCTTCTTGTAGCATCCTCAGCACATTTTCTTCATCAAATCTAGTACTCATATCCGTTTTGTTCGTTCTTACATTATTAGACTAATAAAATTGAAAAAGGTTTAATCCTCTACCAAAATTGACTGGTCTTCTTGCGCCAGAATGGTATTGGGGAAGATACTCCTTGCCTCTTCCAATAGCAATCTTTCATCAATATATCGAGCAGAGAAGTGACCTATTATCAACTGTTTTACTTGGGCCTCTTTCGCTATCTGAGCCGCTTGAACTGTAGTACTATGGAAATGCAGCTGTGCCTTTGCCTCGTGTTCTGCTGCATACGTAGCTTCATGATACAATAAGTCTACTCCCCTCACCTGTTCAACGATTTGAGGCAGGAACATTGTATCAGAGCAATAAGCATAACTATGTACCTTTGATGCAGGTGTAGTAAGTTTTTCGTTAGCTATCACCTCTCCATCAGGAAGAACAAAATCTGCTCCAGCTTTAATATTATTGATATAGGCAATGGGAATTTCATAGGCTTCAATCATATCCCGACGAATGTGGCGTAAGCCTTCTTTCTCCTGGAACAAGAAACCACAGGTAGGCACACGATGCTTAAGTGGAATAGTAGTGACCATAAGCGTTCTGTCTTCAAAAATTACTGCAGACTGGTTAGTGTCAAACTCATGGAAGAACACCTGATAGCTCATATCGTAATTACAATAGTCCATGATGGGCTTCATCATCTGTTCCAGTCCTTTAGGACTATGCACATGCAGTTCGGCAGTACGTCCCAACAAATTGAAGGTAGATATCAAACCAGGCAAACCGAATATATGGTCACCATGAAGATGAGAAATAAAGATATGGTTAAGTCGGCTGAATGGAAGCTTGTTCCTGCAATACTGCAATTGAGTACCTTCGCCACAGTCGATCATAAATAGTTTATCACGCACATTCAACACTTGAGCTGAAGGCATATGCCTAGTGGTAGGTTTGGCAGACCCACATCCCAATATTGTCAGTTCAAATTTTTCCATATTCAATATGATGGTTCTGACAACAAAAATAGCAATAAAAAAGGTGCCTGCAAAATATGCAGACACCTTTTATATAAATAAGGGATATTATTATTTGCTATCCTTTGTGAGCTTAGCCTTCAGAGCTGCCAAAGCATCGATATCACCCAGAGTGGTTGATGCTGCCTGATTCTGAATAGCTGGAGCCTCTTCGCGCTTAGCAGCATTGTTCTTGCGAGCTGCACGACGCTGCTCATTTTTTTCCTCACGAATCTGATCTTCATAAGTACGACTGTGAGAAAGGAAGATGCGACGAGTATCCTTATTGAACTCAATCACCTTGAATGGCAGAGTCTCGCCTACCTGTGCCTGTGAACCATCCTGTTTAACCAAGTGCTTAGGAGTTACAAAACCTTCAACACCATGAGGCAGAGCGATAACAGCACCCTTATCCAAGATTTCAGTTACAGTACCATCGAATACAGCACCCTCAGTAAATACGCTAGCGAATGTATCCCAAGGATTCTCCTCAAGCTGCTTGTGACCGAGGCTCAGACGACGGTTTTCCTTGTCGATTTCCAATACTACAACATCGATTTCTGCACCAATCTGAGTGAACTCTGATGGATGCTTTACCTTCTTGGTCCATGACAAGTCAGAGATGTGAATCAAACCATCAACACCCTCTTCAATCTCAACGAATACACCAAAGTTGGTGAAGTTGCGAACCTTAGCCATGTGCTTAGAACCAATAGGATAACGCTCTTCGATATTCTCCCATGGATCTGACTTCAGCTGCTTGATACCCAGTGACATTTTACGTTCTTCACGATCCAAAGTCAGAATAACAGCCTCTACCTCGTCACCTACCTTCAAGAAATCCTGGGCACTACGCAGGTGCTGACTCCAAGACATCTCTGATACGTGGATCAGACCTTCAACACCAGGAGCGATTTCTACGAATGCACCATAGTCAGCCATTACCACTACCTTACCTTTCACGTGGTCACCTACCTTCAGTTCCTGATCCAGTGCATCCCATGGATGTGGAGTCAGCTGCTTCAGACCTAAAGCAATGCGACGCTTCTCATCGTCAAAGTCAAGGATAACAACATTTATCTTCTGGTCAAGCTCAACTACCTCATGAGGATCGCTTACACGGCCCCAGCTCAGGTCAGTGATATGAATCAGACCGTCAACACCGCCCAGGTCAACGAATACACCATAAGAAGTGATGTTCTTAACAGTACCTTCGAGTACCTGACCCTTGTCAAGCTTGCTAACAATTTCTTTCTTCTGTGCTTCCAACTCAGCTTCGATAAGAGCCTTGTGAGAAACAACTACGTTGCGGAACTCCTGGTTGATCTTCACAACCTTGAACTCCATTGTCTTGTTTACGAATACGTCGTAATCGCGGATAGGCTTTACATCGATCTGTGAACCTGGCAAGAATGCCTCGATGCCAAATACGTCCACAATCATACCACCCTTTGTGCGGCACTTGATGAAACCCTTGATAACTTCCTGGCTCTCGAGAGCTTCGTTTACGCGATCCCAAGCCAGTG
>JAEEOD010000096.1 GCA_016284115.1 Bacteroidaceae bacterium | reverse complement strand
ATTGATGTCCTTTGTGTTCTTTGTTCAAAAACTGAAGCCCCGTTAACTTAAGTTTCTTTTCTACCATAAAATCGTAAATGGAACATAGACGCTGTAATCCATCTATTACAACCCATTTTTCTTGTTCAGAGTCAATATAGAAATAGAAACTTGGTAAGGGCAGCCCTAAGATAATTGATTCTATGAGCCTACTTTTCTTTGCTCTGCCCCACAAATTACCATGCCTTTGAAAATCTGGCTGCAAATCAATCATATTATTTCTCAGCATATCAGCCAGTTGCCCAACTGTGGTGTTTTTTACCTCAACCCTTAAAGACGCTGGATCAAATGGTGTGTTTATTTGTGTTTCAAACAGTGACGGCATAATGATATATTGTTATAAACGGTGTAGGGATAGTTTTTTTCTCAAAATGTTGTTAATTATAGAACGCTTATTACCCAATCACACAATTAAGAACTCTATTAATATCTATATCTGTCAATAAGTGGTGCATAGGCAAACAAATGACCTCATTGGCTATTCTTGTTGCAACAGGAAGGTTCTCAGGAGCAGCACTCGGCAGGCCACGATAGGTGCTGAAAGTGCTGATGAGCGGGTAGAAATAGCGGCGGCCAAGCACTCCCTGTTCTTTCATTTTGAAATAGAGTTCGTCGCGAGTCATGCCGTATTCTTCTGCATTAATAAAGATAGGGAAATAACTATAGTTATGCTTAACACCAGGCATATCATCAAAGAATGTGATGCCTTTAATGTTTCTTAATGCCTCACGGTATTTAGTAGCCACTTGATGACGTGCTTCAATAGCGGAATCTACCTGACGAAGGTTTAATAGGCCATAAGCACTACGTACCTCATCCACCTTGCTGTTGATACCGGGAGCGACCACTTCTGTTTCTCCGGCAAAGCCGAAGTTCTTCAGGTAGTCGATACGCTTTTTGGTCTGTTCGTCGTGCATCACCAAGGCTCCGCCCTCCAGTGTGTTGTATACCTTGGTGGCATGGAAACTTAGCGTACTCATATCACCTGCATTCAGAACACTTTCACCATTTACTTCCACACCGAAAGCATGGGCAGCATCGTAGATAACCTTTAGTCCGTATTTGTCAGCGATTTCTTTTATTCGTTCTGTATCACATGGCTTACCATAGACGTGGACGGGCATGATGGCGGTTGTTTTTGGCGTGATGGCTGCCTCAATCTTATCGGGATCGATGTTGCCTGTTGCTGGATCGATGTCCACAAATACTGGTTTGCAGCCATTCCACCAAATGCTATGTGTAGTAGCTACAAAACTGTATGGTGTGGTGATTACCTCTCCACTTATGCGAAGTGCTTGTAATGCTGTCAGCAGGGGCAGCGTTCCATTGGTGAATAGACTGATATATGGTACTCTCAAATACTCTGCAAGAGCTTTTTCAAGCTGTTTGTGGAAAGAACCATTATTGGTAATCCATTTGCTGTCCCAGATTTCCTTCAACATCTCGTGAAACTCATCGAGATTAGGAAGGAGTGGGGATGTTACGGTTATGTTGTTTTTGTTCATCTTATTTCTGTTATAAAATTAACGATGAGAATACATTGAATCGTAATACTTCTCGTAATCTCCAGAGGTAATGTTGTCGAGCCATTCCTGATTGTCGAGATACCAACGGACGGTCTTTTCGATACCTTCCTCGAACTGAAGTGAAGGCTCCCACCCGAGTTCTTCCTTCAGTTTGCGGGAGTCGATGGCATAGCGGGCATCGTGTCCCAGACGGTCGGTGACGTATGTGATGAGATCCATGTCTTCTCCTTCCTTGCGGCCAAGCAGCCGGTCAACGGTTTTGATGACCACCTTAATGATGTCGATGTTCTTCCATTCGTTGAAGCCTCCGATATTATAGGTTTCGGCAATGATTCCCTTATGGAAAATCAGGTCGATGGCACGAGCGTGGTCTTCCACGAACAGCCAGTCGCGCACGTTCTCACCCTTGCCATAGACGGGCAGTGGCTTGCGGTGACGGATGTTGTTGATGAAGAGCGGAATCAGTTTCTCAGGGAACTGATATGGGCCATAGTTGTTCGAACAGTTGGTAACGATGGTTGGCATTCCGTAAGTGTCGTGGTAGGCACGCACGAAGTGGTCACTTGAAGCCTTTGAGGCAGAGTAGGGGGAGTGGGGCGTATATTTCGTAGTCTCAACGAAGAAATCCTTGCCGTAGGCATGGTGATGCTCTGATGAGGCAGTGGTGGTGAAGGGCGACTCAATACCTTCGGGGTTGGTCAGTTTTAAGGCACCATACACCTCGTCGGTAGAAATATGATAGAATCGCTTCCCTTCGTAGCGTTCGGGGAGCGACTCCCAGTAAAGTTTTGCGGCCTGCAGCAATGAGAGCGTTCCCATCACGTTGGTCTTGGCGAAGGTGAAGGGGTCTTTGATGGAACGGTCTACGTGCGACTCAGCAGCGAGATGGATGATGCCGTCCACCTTCTTGTCCTGCATCAGCTGATAGAAAGCGTCGAAGTCGCAGATATCCATCTTCACAAACTCGTAGTTGGGCTTGTCTTCGATGTCCTTCAGGTTAGCGAGGTTTCCAGCATACGTGAGTTTGTCGAGGTTGATGATGTGATAGTCGGGATACTTGTTCACGAAGAGGCGAACTACATGACTTCCGATGAATCCGGCACCGCCGGTAATGACAATTGTTCTCATATTTTAACCGATAATGGTATTTCTTAATAATCCAAATTCTCTTTTCCTGTACGTCCCACCTCGTCGATGACTTTTAGAAGATATTTGCCATAATCGTTCTTAATCATGGGTTGGGCTATCTCACGTAGTTTTTCGGCCGAAATCCATTTCTTGCGGAATGCAATTCCCTCCAGACACGCTATTTTCAGTCCTTGGCGTTTTTCTATAACCTCCACAAACGTGGAGGCTTCGCTAAGACTGTCGTGAGTTCCAGTGTCAAGCCAAGCAAATCCACGCCCTAAAGTCTGTACTTTTAATTTTCCGTCTTTTAGGAATTCTTGATTAACGGTTGTGATTTCTAGTTCGCCTCGAGCTGAAGGTTTGATGTTCATGGCTACTTCCACAACTTTGTTTGGATAGAAATAGAGTCCTACCACCGCATAGTTGCTTTTGGGGTGCAGAGGCTTCTCTTCTATAGAAAGACAATTCCCCTCATTGTCGAATTCTGCTACACCATATCGTTCAGGATCATTGACCCAATAGCCAAAGACAGTTGCCTTGGCGTCTCTTTCTGCGGCTTCAACACTTCGACGTAATTGTGTGGTAAATCCTGCACCATAAAAGATGTTGTCGCCGAGGACCAGGCATACAGAATCATTTCCTATGAATTGTTCTCCTATAATGAAAGCTTGTGCCAACCCGTCAGGAGAAGGTTGCTCAGCATATTCAAAGTTCACTCCGAAATTGCTTCCGTCGCCTAATAAACGCTTAAAACCAGGAAGATCGGTTGGGGTGGAAATAATAAGAATATCTCGGATACCGGCCAACATCAATACAGATATTGGATAGTATATCATAGGCTTGTCAAAAATGGGAATCAGCTGTTTGCTGATGCCTTTGGTGATAGGGTAGAGGCGCGTCCCGCTACCGCCAGCTAATACTATTCCTTTCATATTGAGTTTATTTTGCTAGGTTGTTAATGCAGTTCCGGAGTGAATCTGTCCAATAGGGAATATCTAAACTGAATGTTTCTTTAACTTTGGTTTTGTCTAAGACAGAATAATTGGGACGAATTACCTTACTAGGAAATTCACTGCTATGGCAAGGCTGAATGTCACAATTCTTATGGTCTGCTATTTCTGCAATCATTTTGGTGAAATCAAACCAACTGCAAACACCTTCGTTCGAAAAATGATAAATGCCTGTTTTGGAATAGCTTTCTTTGGATGCTTCAGATTTATAGTCATCAATAATTTTGACTATGGTTTTTGCCAAATCCAAAGCATAAGTCGGTGTTCCTACTTGGTCGAATACAACTTTCAGCATAGGTTTTGTTTCAGTGAGATTCAGCATGGTCTTCACAAAATTCTTTCCAAATTCACTATATAGCCAAGCGGTTCGGAGAATGGTATGTTTACAGCCTACAGATTTGATAGCTTGTTCACCATGTAGTTTGGTTAAACCATAAACGCCTGTGGGATTTTCTTTCTCCTCTTCTGTACAAGGAGTGTTATTCTGATTACCTCCAAACACATAATCGGTTGAAATGTGGATTAACAATCCGTTAACCGATTTTATGGCAATAGCAAGATTTTCTACGGCTTTTGAGTTAAGAACCTCGCAGAAATCCGCTTCGTCTTCCGCTTTGTCCACATTTGTATAAGCGGCACAATTGACAATAATATCTATATGATTGTCTTGAACCATCTTCATTACGTCATTGGCATTGGTGATATCCAACTTTTGGTAATCGCCAACGACATCTGTAAAGATATAATTGTCTATGCAGCCTTGCGTAACAATCTGCATTTCATTGCCTAATTGCCCATTGGCTCCTGTAACTAATACGTTCATTATATTGAATCTTTAATAAAAAATAAGGTACATTTTAAAATACAATGGTCACTTAGGTTTGGTAGCGCATATGTTTCTACATTTGATATCTTTAATCCTTTTACAACGATGTTATCAATGGGAGATGAGGGTTTGGCTGCAGATGCCGTATTAAATCTTCCAAAATCTCCGCAATTAGCCAAAGTGAAACCAGCGTCTTTGAATGCATTATATTCTGATATACTGGCTATATTGTAGTCGGCACAGATAATGGCACATTCATAATCCTTCGTTAAATCTATCAGTTCCTGTATTTGGCTTTTGCGATACTCCGCACCATTTTCACCTTGGTTAAAATCAAGATGGGTTTCTATTACTATAATATTATTATCGTTGACCCGAATCTCTGCAGATTGCATATATCTACTTTGTGCATGATTGCAAAATTCTGTAAATTTTTCCTTTTCTAGAGGTATATCTTTTGTAAAAATGGCATTACAGTTATATGTATATTTAGGTCCAATGCTAGCATAGTTGTACATATAGAATATGGCATCACGTGCTAGGTTACCATCTCTGTCAAAATTAGGATTGTATTCACAAACGGCAAAAATGTCAGTTTTTAGGCTGTCTATTATACTTATGTATTGGGACCGTTTTTCAGAATAGTTTTCAGATGTAATATTTGTGTCAAAGTATCTCCCGTTTGCAAAATGGCCAATATTCCAATGTGCGATGATAAGTGAATCTTTGTAAACACTAATAATTGATTCTTCACTAGGTGTATTATTTGTTGTATTTCCTGTGATAGAATCACTTTTATACGAATTCAAAGAATCTTTTCCTGTTGAATTAGTTGTGTCGTTCCCTTCAGTATTATCTGCTATAAGGTTATCTGGAAGAACCATTTTTTCATCTTGGAAGTTACTTTCTGTACATGAAATAGACATGTTAACTATTATCATCATGAATAGTATATATTTCAGAGGTCTTTTCATAGTTTAGTTCGCAAGAAGAAATGCAGCCTTCGTTAAGTATTACAAAAGTATGGCAAAATCTTTTTTGTATAATTCAAGTGCAGATGATTTGGGTAAGCAGTTTAATATAAATAATCTCCGTATGTGAAATCCAAACTGCAGTCTGTAAGAACATCACGAACAACATCCTTTTCGCTAAGTAGAGCCTTGCCTATCGGGATTTGCCAGTCTATATTTAACGTTGGGTCAAGGAGTTGGATGCCGCCTTCTGATTCAGGATGGTAGAATTCGTCGCACTTATATTGGAAAATGGCAATCTCGCTTAATACGGCAAAACCGTGAGCAAAACCTTTAGGAATAAAGAACTGTCGATGATTGTCTTCTGTGAGCTCTACTGCAACATGCTGCCCGAAAGTAGGACTGCCTTTGCGTATGTCAACGGCAACATCAAGAACAGCTCCTTTTACGCAACGCACGAGTTTACTTTGAGTATAAGGCATTTTTTGATAGTGAAGACCTCGCATTACACCATAAGATGACATACTCTCATTGTCTTGCACAAATGTGATTGTTTTAGAACCTTTGAGTATTCCTGCCTCAACTAAAATAGATGTGACCTTTTCATCGAACTCTCGCTGGGAGAATGATTCGAAGAAATACCCACGATTGTCTTTAAATACTCGTGGTTCAATGATAAGTACTCCAGGGATGTCGGTTTTTATGATTTCCATATAACGATATTAATATTTCTTTGGGCATAAAGTCACGAAGGCTCTAAGTTTTCCATATAAACTTTGAAAGTAAACTGCCATTTTTACTTTTTCCCTCTTCGAGACTGTGACCGCTGGTTATGTAAGAGTTTTAAAGATTTCATGAAGTGTGCAAAGGTACGAGTAAGCGAGTATAAATGTAAATAAATTTGTTTTATTTTGCTTTGTCAAGCGGGAGTAGCTTGTTAAAAGGTACGAAAAAAGATAACAATAACTTTTATCTAACACCTTCTAAACTTCAAACCCAACGATTAAGTGGTTTGATGATTAATACAGATTCCTTGCTTGTACCACTCATAGAGGCGATGGATGCCTTCGTCAATCTCGATTTTGTGGTGCCATCCTAACCGATGGAGTTTGCTTACATCGGTGAGTTTCTTTAGGGTGCCATCGGGCTTTGAAGCATCCCATTGAAGTCAGTATAGTGGAAAATATATAGAAGAACTTGTTATAAGGTTCTTTTTGGTTTTATAATATAATGATTCTTATAGCATAATCTTAGCATTTTTTCCAACCAAAGTTTGTCTCTTGTTTCATTTAGGATGCCTTTTTATTATTAAATAGACGGGGATTACTAATCCTCTGATTTTAAGTTTAATATCCTCATAAACACAAAAACATTTAAAATAGAACGTGTTTTCTACACCACAGACCATCGCTTCTTCATATCTTTGCCGTTTCCTGTTGCTGGCAGAGAAGCCCCCTTTGCCATAAACAATAGTAATAGGTAAATTAAGATAATGGAATT
Source organism: Bacteroidaceae bacterium (assembly GCA_016284115.1). The sequence goes on along the minus strand of JAEEOD010000096.1, from coordinate 4,352 downwards.
TGTATTTATGTTTGTATAATGTCATCATCATATTGTAATCAGCACAATATCTAAGATTATCAACAAAGGGATGTTTTTTTGCAAGGGATGAACGTGTAAAGACAGATTGGTGGCTAAAGCCCATGCCATGGAATTTTCTTTTATCTTTAAAAAATGGTGTTTGTGCTTTTATCAATGTAACACCTTTATCTAAGTCTGAGTAATAATCTCCGTAGCATACGTCGAAATTTGAAAGATCTTGATTGAAAACTGAGCTTAGAACATGATTGTTATAAAAACGATCTCCAACATTGAAGAAAAAAATCCATTCTCCAGACGCTTTTCTAATCCCTTTATTCATAGCGTCATAGATACCCTTATCTGGTTCGCTTGATATGTATGCAATCTGATCTTTATATTTGTTGATAATATCTAAAGTTCCGTCGGAACTTGCTCCATCAATAATCAAAAATTCCAAATCTTTGAAATCTTGGTTTAAAACTTGCAAAATTGTGGATTCAATACCACTTTTACAATTGAAACAGACTGTAACAATCGATAATTTCATGCACTCATATGGTTTTATGTCTCCAAATGTAGATACCTTAGTAATCTAGTCGCTTTAGAACATTGTATTATCTATAATCTAAGTTGTTTGATGATTGATACAGATTCCTTGCTTGTACCACTCGTAGAGGCGATGGATGCCTTCGTCAATCTCGATTTTATGATGCCATCCTAACTGGTGGAGTTTGGTAACGTCGGTGAGTTTCTTTAGGGTTCCATCTGGTTTTGAGGCATCCCATCGGAGTTCGCCTTGGAAACCGATTTCCTTCATGATGAGCTCAGCTACTTCGCGGATGCTGATTTCCTTGCCTGTTCCTACGTTGATGTGGCAGTTGCGAATTTCGGTGATGCCGTCGGCATTCTTGATGCTGCTGCCGTAGGTGTCCTTGAAATCCACATTGAGGAGCACATGTACGGAAGCATCGGCCATCTCTTCGCTCCACAGAAACTCGCGCATCGGGTGGCCTGTTCCCCAGAGGGTGACGGCTTCGGGCTGAATACCATAATGGGCTAAGACACGGAGGATGTCTTCTTTATTGCTGTTGCCATCCACGCGTTCTGTGTTTCCGTTTGAAGTCATGGAAACTGGACGCAGGGAGATGTCCTTGCGAACAGCATCCCAATCGTTTTCGTTCAGACATTTGGCCAAATGAATCTTGCGGATCATGGCCGGGAGTACGTGTGAGTTTTCCAAGTGGAAATTGTCGTTAGGGCCATAGAGATTGGTGGGCATTACGGCAATATAGTTGGTGCCATACTGAAGATTGAAGCTCTCGCACATCTTCAGTCCTGCAATCTTGGCGATGGCGTAGGGTTCGTTGGTGTATTCCAGGGGGGAGGTAAGCAGACTGTCCTCGGGCATCGGCTGGGGTGCCTCGCGCGGATAGATGCAGGTGGAACCTAAGAAAAGGAGTTTCTTCACACCGTGTTTCCAACTCTCACCAATTACGTTCTGCTGAATCTGCAGGTTCTGATAGATGAAGTCGGCGCGGTAATGGAGGTTGGCCATGATGCCACCCACATGGGCGGCGGCCAAAACCACGGCATCGGGTTGTTCCTCGTCGAAGAAGCGTTTGACGGCCAAGGGATCCAAAAGGTCCAGTTCCTTGTGGGAACGGCCTACGAGGTTCGTGAATCCCCTGCTTTTCAAGTTATTCCAGATAGCAGAGCCTACAAGGCCGTGATGGCCTGCTACATATATCTTACTATTCTTGTCGAGTGCCATCTTAGTCGTCGATTTGGGATTTGAGGTAGAGTTTGCGGACTTTCTTCATGTCATGCTCCACCATAATCTTGACCAACTGCTCAAAAGTCGTCTTACGCGGGTTCCATCCCAGTTTGGCCTTGGCTTTTGTTGGGTCACCAAGCAACTGCTCCACCTCTGCAGGACGGAAATACTTGGGATCTACTTCTACGAGTACCTTGCCCTCTAAGTTTTGAGTTTTGAGTTGAGAGTTGAGCGTTTTTACGCAGATACCTTTCTCATTTACTCCGTCACCTTCCCAGCGCAATTCGATACCCACTTCCTTGAAGGCCAGGGTGGCAAACTCGCGGACGGTGTGGTATTCGCCGGTAGCAATCACGAAGTCGTCGGGCTCGGGCTGCTGCATGATAAGCCACATGCATTCCACATAGTCTTTGGCATATCCCCAGTCGCGAAGGGCATTGAGGTTTCCGAGATATAACTTATCTTGATGTCCCTGGGCAATGCGGGCGGCGGCCAACGTAATCTTGCGTGTTACGAATGTTTCACCACGGCGTTCGCTTTCATGGTTGAACAATATGCCGTTGCAGCAATACATGCCGTAAGACTCGCGGTAGTTCTTCATAATCCAGAAACCGTAGAGCTTGGCCACGGAATAGGGTGAACGTGGATAGAACGGAGTGGTTTCGGACTGAGGCACTTCCTGCACCTTGCCATAAAGTTCAGAAGTGCTGGCCTGATAGATGCGACACGTCTTCTCCAAACCGCAGATGCGCACGGCTTCCAAAAGACGCAAAACGCCCACGGCATCGGTGTCGGCGGTATATTCGGGTACATCGAACGATACCTTTACATGGCTCTGTGCGGCCAGGTTATAAATCTCTGTGGGTTTTGTCTCGCCAATGATACGGATTAATGATGACGAATCAGTCATGTCGGCCCAATGGAGGTTCACCAGGCGAGATTTCTTCATGTCGCGTACCCATTCATCCAAATAGAGATGCTCGATGCGGGCGGTGTTGAACGATGATGAACGGCGTAAAAGTCCGTGAACTTCGTATCCCTTTTCAATCAAAAACTCGGCCAAGTAACTGCCGTCCTGACCAGTAATACCAGTAATTAATGCTACTTTTTGTTCCATAATATCTTTTTCTTCTATTTTTCAGCGAACTGGCGGATGCGCTGTTCTTCACTTAGTTTACAAATGAGCAAGCGACCGTCTTCCTCGGCCACGATATAACCGTCAAGTCCCTGTACGACTACTTTTTTGTGGCCAATAGTATGGATAATGCTATTGCGTGTTTCATAAAGATTGATGTTCTGGCCTATTACGGTGTTTCCGTTCAGATCGTGGCTGGTCTGCATCAGCAATGCGCCCCATGTACCAAGGTCGCTCCAACCGAAATCAGCAGGACAGACAAAAATCTCCTCGGCCTTCTCCATAATGGCATAGTCCACAGAAATGCTTTCGCATTCAGGAAAGTGCTTGTCAATTTCTTCCTGTTCCTGAGGTGTTCCATAGACGGGCAAAAGACTTTCGAAAACGCGATTCAAGACAGGCTGATAGATGCGGAAGGCATTTACAATCGTGCTAACACTCCAAATGAAAATACCAGCATTCCAGAAATAACTCTTGTCTCTGATGTATTCCAGGGCTTTTTCCTGGCTGGGCTTCTCCTTGAAGGAATCAACTCGAAATATCTCTTTATTATGTGGGCTACTTGCTGAAAGGTCTGCCTTGATATAGCCATAACCGGTCTCAGGGCGTGTGGGTTTCATTCCAAGGGTTACAATGGCATCGGTCTCACAGGTAAACTTCATGCACTGTCTGATGACACGACGGAACTCTTCAGTGTTTGTGACGATATGGTCGCTGGGTGTCACCACGATATTTGCCTTGGCGTCTTGCTTCTTAATGCGCCAACTGACATAAGCGAGACATGGTGCCGTGTTGCGGCGGCAGGGTTCGCAAAGGATATTATCCACAGGAACCTGAGGAAGTTGTTTGCGGACGATATCCACATATTTTTTGTTGGTCACCACCCATACATTCTTTGGATCGCAGATGCCTTCGAAACGTTCAAGTGTCAACTGAAGCAATGTGCGTCCTACACCAAGCACGTCGATAAACTGCTTGGGTTTCTCTGCGGTGCTCATCGGCCAGAAGCGGCTTCCCACTCCGCCTGCCATGATTACTATGTGGTTATGACTATCTTTCATCGATTCTTGAATAAACATAATCTAAACTCCCCTTAAGTGGCGTAAACGCTTGACCCAAAGGTTATTACGAAACTCGGAAATGTGAAAAAGGCCGAAAATGACTATTTTCGGGTGCAAAGGTACGAAAAAATTGGTATACCTCCAATTTTTTAGGTTAAAGTTTTAAGGTTAAGGGTTAAAGTATTATTAAACGATAACGTTAACGCTAACGCTAACGATGATATAGCACCAAGTGCGTTTACGAACAATGTTCGTGATTTCCGTTACGACTCGGCATTGTTGATGCGAGCATCGCACTGCTCTTGCTGTTTCGGAAATTCAGGATTACAAAATTTCTTTTTGTGGTTCTCGGCGGCGTCTCAGCAAATGAAGTGTACGTCTT
>JAEEOD010000095.1 GCA_016284115.1 Bacteroidaceae bacterium | reverse complement strand
TCAAAGACTGGAAGCCTCTGCCTGGCGTTCCTGCTCCTCGAACCTTTAAGGATCTTCACTTAAACAACTAAGAATTGAGGGCTGCATTCCTGCAGCCCTTTTTTATATTCTTTTCTTTTTGCAACTTGATTATTATAGCTTCACAAACTTATATCAAGAGCTATTTTTCAAGGCCGGTAGTTTTTAATATATCGCTCGTCAATTAGGCGTAAGCTTCCAAGCGATACAAGATGGGTGATGCTTTGGTAAAGGGGAAATGTTACCTGTTAGATCATTTCTGTGTGCTAAGGAAAAGGAAGAAGCATCGCGTCGAAGAAAGGAACAGAAAAAAAGGCTGCTCGTTTGAGCAGCCCTATCCTATTAACCTAAAAAATGCTAGAACTGATTACTGTCTTGCAGCTTCAGCCTGAGCGTCTTGAATCATCTTCTCACTAGCATACATGTAGATTTCCACGCAACGGTTCTCAGCTGCAGTCTTGGTCTCATCATACTGATCGTAAGCAACACCCTCAACAGTCTTGAACTGAGAATTAGGCACACCACACTGCTTCAGATACTTCTCAACAGCCTGAGCACGCTGATTAGACACCTTGATGTTAGCATCGTAAGTACCCACCTTGTCGGTATGGCCAATAACAGCAATGTCAGTAGTTTTGTCCTCAGCCAGGATGCCAGCCAGCTCCTTCAGAGAGTTCTTAGACTCATTGTTCAGAGCAGAAGAGTTGAAACCAAACAGAATACCAGAGTCGAATGTCACCTTAACGGCATCCAAACCATTGCTGTCCTGTATCTTCTCTACATCTGCTCCCTCAATCTGAGCAGCTGCAGCAGCCTTCTTATCCATCTTATTGCCAATGATAGCACCAGTACCTGCACCAACAGCACCACCAATAGCAGCACCAATCAATGCACCCTTACTACCACCACCAATTAAACCACCTAAAACGGCACCAACAGCAGCACCACCGCCACCACCGATAGCAGTACCCTTAGCTGTATTGTTCATTGTACCACAGCTGCCAAATACCAAGGCAGCACTCAACAGAATAGCTGTAATCTTAGTCTTTTTCATACTATAATATATTTAATTAGTTATGTTATGTCCTATCTGCTTCGCAGAACTTTACTCTGCAATACTGCGATTAAGCGAGGACAAACAAACACTTGTTTAGTTTGTCGAGCATGAGCAGTTTCGCAAAGCTTTGCTTTGCAAATATACACTATAAATGGAATTTATATATACATTACTGCAACTATTTTTGAGTTTTTTGATGATTTTTTATTGATGTGACAATTATTTGTGTATTTTTGCAAGTAAATGTTGAACCTTAAATTGGAATAAATTATGAAAATGGACGGAAGACGCGAGAGTTCCAACGTGGATGATCGCCGTAGATTGAGTGGTGGAGGAAAGGCCGGATTAGGTATTGGTAGCCTGATTATCGTTGCCTTGATTACCTGGTTTATGGGAGGCAACCCTTTAAGTGTGTTGTCAAATGCCGATTTGGGCAGCATGGTATCCACACGTACAGAGAATAACCGTGAGTTTACAGCTGAAGAAGAAGCCCTGGCCAAGTTCTCCAGTCAGGTACTGGCAGGTACCGAGGATGTATGGACCAAGGTATTCAAGCAGTATGGCAGAACCTATCGTGCTCCAAAGATGGTGCTTTATACCGGTAGTGTGAAGACTGCTTGCGGTGGTGCTACCTCACAGGTTGGTCCTTTTTACTGCTCTGGTGACGAAACAGTATATATCGACCTTTCTTTCTTTACTGAAATGAAGCAGACGTTAGGGGCAGATGGCGATTTTGCCTATGCTTACGTCATTGCCCACGAGGTGGGACATCATGTGCAACACCTGTTAGGCACACTCGATCAGGCACACAACCAGATGTCACGTTCCAGCGAAGCTGTAAGCAACCAGATCAGCGTACGTTTGGAGCTACAAGCCGACTTCTATGCAGGCGTGTGGGCTAACAATGACAATAAAATGTATGGCTCACTCGAGGCAGGTGATTTGGAAGAAGCCATCAACTGCGCATCAAAGATTGGTGATGATTATTTGCAGAAGAAAGCTCGTGGCTATGCGGTACCAGAATCCTTCAACCACGGTACCTCGCAACAGCGTCAGAAATGGTTGACTAAAGGACTTCGTACTGGCGACATCAACCAAGGCGACACTTTCAGTCCAAACTACAACGACCTATAAAAAAAGCTGCTCGATTGAGCAGCTTTTTTTTATCTCAGTCTTTCCGACGCCCTTACCATCACCTCATCAGCATAAGTAGCACGGAAAGCAAGGTAATTCAGTACGATGCAGACAAAAGGCAACGCCAGTGCCCATCCTGGACGGAAAGCTGCATCCAAGTCACTCTTCAGCATATAGACAAACACAGCCACAGCCGCATAATAGCCAATCTCCAGCAAAGCACTGAACACACACATACGTACCTGCAACATGCGGTTCTTATATAAAAAGATCGTAGCAAACGCCACCACGGCATCCAGCAGCAAAATAGCCAGCAGTCCCCAGGTACTCTCAGTTCCACCATCAGCCATCGTCAGGCCCAATGGCTTCAGTACACTGTCAAACGCTCCACCAGCTTCCGTAAAGAAACCTATAGGAGACAACATGGTCACCACCAACAATGCGGTGATGACCAGCCAATAAACAGATTGAATACGCTGTATCATTGGAAATCGTCCATATTTTGCTTATCCTTTACAGGATTGCGATAATACACCTTTCCTTCTTTATATTCCTGCGTAGCAATCAGTGTTGGCTTCGGCAGTTTCTCGTAGTAACGGGAAATCTCAATCTGCTCGCGATTCTCAAACACTTCCTCCAGATTGTCGTTATAAGAAGCGAACTCTGCCAGTTTCTTAGACAGATCGTTCTTTATCTCCAGACTAATCTGATTAGCACGCTTACCGATAATGGCAACGGTTTCATATACATTGCCAGTATCTTCGCACAACTTCACAACGTCTCGAGTGACGGTGGTAGTTGCAGCATTTGTTCTTTTGTAATCCATAAATTTTATGTTAGTTAGTTGTTTTTATTCTTCTACTATTTCACCATCTTCTGGCAGATCTTTCAAAATCTCTTCAGACTTCTTCAGCATCTCATCCACATCCTTGATATTGGCGCTCTCAGGAAACTCATTCTTAAAAGCATAGCACTCATCCACTGCATCACGATAGCGCTCTGCCCTACGTTGCAGCACACTGTGCACAGCTTGCTCATACTTGGCTTTCACAATCAGCATTGACAGGTCCTCACGGTACTTCGTATAAGGATAATCCTTCAGTGCATTCTGCGCGCAAATCACACATGACAAATAATTATTACCCAAATATGAACCTAAATTAAAATACAACTTAGCCGCATCATACTCCTTCTCCACCAGCTTGTCCTGCGCCTCGAAGATGATATTCTGGGCTTCCTCACGGTAAATGGAATTTGGGAAGAACTCTAAGAATAGTTGTAGTTCCTGAATAGCCGAGTAGGTATCACTCTGGTCTAACTGTGACTCAGGCGTAGAAATCCATAATGCCTTGCCAGCATAGAATCGAGCCCTTTCCGTATATTTTCCTCGTGGATAAGAAGTGTAATACTGCTGGAACGACTGTGCCGCAATGGCATATTCCTTATTTTTCAAATAGCTCATAGCCAACATATATACAGACTCCTCTCCCCTGTCAGATCCTTTCAGGATAGTAATCACGTCATTCAACAACGTAATGGCCTGTGAATATTGTCCTGCCACATAGTACTCTTTAGCAGCCTCATACATATAGTCGTAGTCCTTGTCTTTCAGCTTGTGCTTATAGAGGTTAGTAAAACTACCACATGACGACATCACGAAGGCAGTGAGCAGTATAATAATGATATTTTTCTTCATGTTTTATTCGAAAAAGTCCGTAATTGGCCAAAATCTTGGCAAAGGTAGTATTAATCCACGAATAATGCAAAATCTTACCTCTTAAAAAAACAAAAAGACACATTTACTTGCATATTTCAAACTTGTTTCCTATCTTCGTTTGTTTTTATCAAACGCCAAATGAACAAATTCGAACTTACCTCAGCATACCAACCCACAGGTGACCAGCCAGAGGCCATCAAGCAGCTCACAGAAGGTGTTTTAGCAGGTGTTCCTGCCCAGACCTTGTTAGGTGTTACTGGCTCAGGCAAGACCTTCACCATTGCGAATGTTATTGCCAATATCAACAAGCCCACATTAGTACTAAGTCACAACAAAACACTGGCTGCCCAGCTCTACAGCGAGTTCAAGAGTTTCTTCCCCAACAATGCCGTAGAATACTACGTATCTTACTACGACTATTACCAGCCTGAGGCCTATATGCCCAGTACTGATACCTACATAGAAAAAGACTTGGCCATCAACGATGAAATTGACAAATTACGACTGGCAGCCACTTCTTCCCTTCTTTCCGGGCGCAACGATGTGATAGTAGTGTCATCCGTATCTTGCATCTATGGCATGGGCAACCCAGCCGATTTCTACAACAACGTCATTGAGGTAAAGCGTGGCAGTATGTTCAGCCGCAACGTGTTCCTGCGCCAACTGGTTGATAGCCTTTATGTACGCAACGACTTCGAACTGAATCGTGGCAATTTCCGGGTAAAGGGTGACACAGTTGATATCTTTCTGGCCTATGCAGACCATATTCTGCGTATCGTATTTTGGGGCGACGAGATAGAAAGCATCGAGGAAGTAGATGCCCTTACAGGGCGTACAACGGGTGTGTTTGAGGACTACAAAATCTATCCAGCCAACCTGTTCATGACCACCAAAGAGTCCACTATACGAGCCATCCATGAGATAGAAGATGACTTGAACAAACAAGTGCAATTCTTTGAAGAACAGGGAAAAACAACAGAAGCGAAACGTCTCTACGAGCGTGTCACATATGATATGGAGATGCTTCGAGAACTGGGACATTGTTCAGGCATCGAGAACTACTCACGCTACTTCGACGGACGACCTGCTGGTACTCGTCCATACTGCTTGCTCGACTTCTTCCCGAAAGATTTTCTCATAGTTATAGACGAGAGTCATGTCAGCGTTCCACAGATACAGGCAATGTATGGAGGTGACAGAGCACGTAAGGAAAACCTGGTGGAATATGGCTTCCGTTTACCAGCAGCCAAGGATAACCGCCCCCTCACCTTCCCCGAGTTTATGGATATGGCACATCAGGTTATCTATGTCAGTGCCACCCCTGCCGATTTTGAACTAGAACAGAGTGAAGGCATTGTAGTAGAGCAGGTTATTCGCCCTACAGGCTTGTTAGACCCAAAAATTGAGGTGCGCCCAGCCATTAATCCTGTAGATGACTTGATGGAAGAGATTCAGCTACGTGTAGAGCGAGAAGAGCGTGTGTTGGTCACTACCCTCACCAAGCGTATGGCTGAGGAATTAACCGAGTACCTGCTTAATAACGGTGTGCGATGCAACTATATCCACAGTGATGTTGATACTTTAGAACGTGTGAAGATTATGGCAGACCTACGTGAAGGACTTTACGATGTACTAATCGGTGTCAACCTCCTACGTGAAGGACTTGACCTGCCTGAAGTTTCATTAGTAGCTATCCTTGATGCAGACAAAGAAGGCTTCTTACGCTCCCATCGTTCGTTGACTCAGACTGCAGGTCGTGCAGCCCGTAATGTCAACGGACTGGTCATCATGTATGCCGACAAGATTACCGAGAGCATGCAGCAGACCATCGACGAGACCAACCGTCGTAGAGAGAAACAGTTACGTTACAACCAGGAGCATGGCATCACTCCTCGCCAGATTATCAAGGGCAAGAACCTCGATGTCTTTGCACCCAACATCGAAGCCACCACAGAGGCCAAGGCCACCATCAGTCACCGCAGTGCCGAACTCGCTTCCCCGCGGCCCTATATCGAACAAGTGGGTACCATCTCAGCTGCCGCCGATCCTATCGTACAGTATATGTCGCGCGAACAACTCGAAAAGAGTATTGAAAAAACCAAGAAACGTATGCGACAGGCAGCCAAGAAGCTCGACTTCATCGAGGCTGCCCAATATCGTGATGAAGCCATCAGAATGGAAGAGCTGCTGAAACAACGTTTCCCTGATTAAAACAAAAGACTGCTCATTTGAGCAGCCTTCTGTATTTATAGTTGAAATACAGCAACTAATCAAAATAAACTTTATGCTTATTCCAACTCGTCAATATAATACTCAATTTGATTTCTTGGATTAACATGTGACAACACCTTTATTCTATGAGATCCTTTATGACCCATATCAATAAAGTCATACTTATACCATCCATCATCTTCTGGCACTATCTTTGTGAGTTTATGTTCATCAGTTGGGCCATCTTGAAATTCACTTCTGAAAAGCCATGTAGCATAACCATCACCTTCATATTCATAGGCTTCCTTCAGTTTCTTTTTTAATTTTTCGGTACAGTATTTATCTATAAAAGCATAATCATTATACAATTCATCATTATAAATGGAAGTGAAGAATATTGCAAAATCATTATTCAGTTCTTGAACACTATCTATACCTGCCCTCTTTAACTCGGTCTGTAGACTATCACCAACAACTTCGTTTTCCGTTCCTTTTTTCGAGTTACATCCCATAACAGCTCCAAGTGCTATTACAGCCACCAACATTAAAAAAAATTTTCTCATCATAATTACAACTTTTCTATGAAATTACGGCTGCCCAAAAGAGCAGCCGTAATAGTTAATATTTTAGGTTATCTGTAGATATTAGTAAGCAAACATAGGATACTTCACCATAGTTTCATTAACGTGAGCACGAACCTTAGCGATTACTGCTTCATCCTCAGGAGCATTCAGTACCGTCTCAATCAGTTCTGCAATCTCCAGCATCAGGTCTTCCTTAGCACCACGAGTAGTGATGGCAGGAGTACCCAGACGGATACCAGAGGTCTGGAATGCACTGCGTGAGTCGAATGGCACCATGTTCTTGTTAGCAGTGATGTCAGCAGCCACCAGCGCCTTCTCTGCCACCTTACCTGTCAAGTCAGGATACTTGGTGCGCAAATCTACCAACATAGAATGGTTGTCAGTACCACCAGAAACGATATGGAAGCCACGGTCAACGAGTGCCTGAGCCAGTACGGCAGCATTCTTCTTCACCTGCTTCTGGTATTCCTTGAACTCAGGCTGGAGTGCCTCACCAAAGGCCACTGCCTTAGCAGCGATTACATGCTCCAGCGGACCACCCTGCTGACCAGGGAATACAGCTGAGTTGAGCAGTGTTGACATCATCTTGATCTCGCCCTTCTTGGTAGCCAAGCCCCAAGGATTCTCAAAGTCCTTACCCAGCAGGATGATACCACCACGTGGACCACGCAAGGTCTTATGAGTAGTTGAAGTGACGATATGAGCATACTTCAATGGGTTGTCGAGCAAGCCAGCAGCAATCAAGCCAGCAGGATGCGCCATGTCAATCATCAGCAAAGCCCCTACCTCATCAGCTATCTTGCGCATACGGGCATAGTCCCACTCGCGTGAATAAGCCGAGCCACCACCAATAATCAACTTTGGTTTCTCTTGCAGTGCCAAGCGTTCCATCTCATCGTAATCCACACGACCCGTCTCTTTGTTCAAGCTGTAAGCAATAGGATGATACAAGATGCCAGAAGTGTTGACAGCTGAACCGTGTGACAGGTGGCCACCCATATCAAGGTTCAGACCCATAAACTTGTCACCTGGATTCAGTACTGCCAGCAGCACAGCCGCATTAGCCTGTGCACCAGAGTGAGGTTGTACGTTGGCATATTCAGCACCAAACAACTCCTTCACACGGTCGATGGCAATCTGCTCGCTCTGATCCACCACCTCACAACCGCCATAGTAGCGCTTGCCAGGATAGCCTTCGGCATACTTATTAGTCATGCATGAACCCATGGCCTGCATTACCTGGTCACTCACAAAGTTCTCTGAAGCAATGAGTTCCATACCTTTTAGCTGACGCTGGTGCTCTTGCTCAATCAGATTGAAAATCAAATCGTCTCTTTTCATGATTTGTTATTGTATTAATAAAATGATATGCTTATTTTCTAATTTGGCTGCGAAGTTACGATAATTTGAGCGAATAACCTATTTATTTCTTTTTTTTCTCCACCGACCAGCCAAACTTTCCTATCTTGTTCCCTAAGCTATAATAACCGCCATGCACATAGACCAACGGATTGAACGAAGCCATATCAAAAGCACCCGTCTCGTTATTGAGGTACTGACTATCCACCCGCACATTCACCACATCAGCAATGAACATATCATGCGAGCCTAGCGGAACGATTTCCTTCACACGGCACTCGATATTCACGGGCGACTCCTCAATCAACGGAGCCTTTACCACACTACATGGCCCGGGCGTCAGGTGCATCTCCTTAAATTTGTTATAGTCCCTGCCCGAGCGCACACCACACCAGTCGGTAGCCCTTGCCAATCGCTCATTGGTAAGGTTAATCACAAATTCACCGTTCTTCTTGATAATGGGATATGAATAACGCTCTGGACGAACAGAAATATAGCACATGGGCGGATTACTGCAGAGCGTACCCGTCCATGCCACAGTAAAGATGTTATACTCCTCGAGGCTACTGCCACAGCTAATCAGCAATGCAGGCAGCGGATAAATCAATGTTCCAGGCTTCCAATCCTCTCTCATTTCAGTTGTATTTCTTCGCGATGTTGTTCCTTCTCGCAGTAGTGACACTTAATCACGCAGTTATCCTTGTCAATGACATGGAAACGCGTAGGCATCGGCTCATTGTTCGTGATGCACTTCTGGTTAGAGCACTTCACAATGCCAATCAGCTCGTCAGGCAGTTCCAGCTGACGCTTCTCCACCACCTCATAGTCACGAATAATGTTCATTCTTACGTTCGGAGCCACCACAGCAATACGGTTGATCTCGTCATTGGTAAAGAACTTATCAGCAATCTTGATAATGCCTTTCTTGCCCAGCAGCTTACTGTCCAGGTTATTACCAATGGTGATATTGTTCGTCAGATGTTCCAGTCCCAGCAATGCCACCACAGTAAAGAGTTTATCGCTCGGTATATGGTCTATCACAGTGCCGTTCTTCAGCGCGGCCACCTGCATTTCTCTCTTTTCCTCATTCATAACACTACTTATTAAAAGTTTCCTTCACAGAGTTCACCATCTTCTCCACATTATCCTTGAAGTTATTTATTACCTCAGGCAGATCATCCGTGATATTCTTCACAGCCCCACTCACCTTCTCGGTAGCCTCAATCTTCAAGGAGTCAGCCTTCACCTCCTCCAGTGTGATGCCCAGCACATCGCTAAGGATAGCCTCACGAGCATACAGACCATTTTGAGCCTGTTGGAAGTAATACGCCTTCTCGTTGGCATCCACATCATAAGCAATCTCGTTCACGCGAGGCAGAGGATGCAAGATGCGCAGGTTAGGCTTCGTATGCTCCAGCATGGCATTGCGCAGGATATATACATTCTTCACACGCTCATACTCATCCAGGTCAGTGAAACGCTCACGCTGCACACGCGTCATGTACAGGATATCAGCATCCGCAATACTCTCAGCGGTAAAGTCCTTATGCTCCACGAACT
>JAEEOD010000094.1 GCA_016284115.1 Bacteroidaceae bacterium | reverse complement strand
GAGGCTTGCAAAGGCAGTGATGTGTCGCGCTTTGCTGAAAGTGAGCATCGTTACATCAACTCATGGACAATAGGTCAATACATGAAATCGTTCATAGAACCAGGAAACCGATTGCGCATGCTTAAGGCAAGTAATGGTAATCGTGGCTTGTTGACTATTGATGAGGAAAGGCCATATCATTTGGTCTATACTTTGACTGACGGACTTGATAACACTTCTAAAGCTGAATTTACCATAATAGGAAAACAGCAAAACATACCGGTGGTAAATGATGATGAACAGATGACATTTCGTTGGAATGAGGTTAATATCCTTCAACAGCCTGGCATTGATATAGTAGTGCCACGAGGCAGGTTGTATGATGACCTTTATTTGGACTATAGTGTCAGTAAAAAAGACAACAAAGACGTTGCGTTTACCTATCAGGTGAGTAAGCAGACTGTTGCATTACATGATTATGCAGATTTAAGCATTGGCCTTACACAGATGCCTGTAGAAGACATGAGCAAGTATTATGTGGCAGGTGTTGATAGCAAAGGTGAACGATATAGCTTGGGCGGGAAATATGAAGATGGATACATGAAAGTAAAAGTACGTGAGATAGGTACTTTTACTGTGGGAATTGATACTATTCCACCAGTGGTGAAGCCTTTGAATCCACAGCAGTGGAGTAGGAGTGGTGCTATCACCCTTCAAGTCAAGGATGAACATACAGGCATCAGTAGCTATCTGGGTACAATAGATGGACAGTATGCATTGTTTGGGAAATACAATTCTGTGAATAACCATATTGTTTGTTATCTTGATCCAGAACATGTGCAAAAGGGTGGAAAACATGAACTGGTGTTCACTGCCACTGATGAATGTGGCAATAGTGTAACGGAAATATATAATTTTACATGGTGAATATGAAAAGACTCTCAATTGCGTTGCTGGCAATAATTGCAGCAACCATTAACGCGATGGCATGTACAAACTTGATTGTCGGCAAGAACGCATCTGCCGATGGATCGGTTATGATTTCTTACTCAGCTGATTCTTACGGCATGTTTGGATATCTATATCACTCTCCTGCTGGAACGCATGAGAAAGGGGAGATGATTGATATCTACGACTGGGATGACGGTACTTATCATGGCCAGATAGCCCAGGTAGCACAAACTTATAATGTGATAGGTAACATGAATGAGTTTCAAGTGTCTATTGGTGAGACTACCTTTGGCGGTCGTGAAGAGTTGGTGGATAAGAATGGTATCATTGACTATGGCTCATTGATATATATTGCTCTGCAGCGTTCACGCACAGCACGTGAAGCGATTCGTATCATGACCGATTTAGTGCAGCAATATGGCTATGCCAGCAGTGGCGAATCATTCTCTATTGCTGACCCTAATGAAGCCTGGATTATGGAGATGATAGGCAAGGGTACAGGCAATCGTGGTGCTGTTTGGGTGGCAGTGAGGATACCTGATGATTGTATTGCTGCTCATGCCAACCAGAGTCGCATCCATAAGTTTAATATGGATGACAAAGAGAATGTGATGTACGCATCCGACGTTATCTCTTTTGCTCGCGAGAAAGGCTATTTCAATGGCGTAAATAAAGATTTCGATTTTGCTGATACCTATAACCCATTGGATTTTGGCGGTCTGCGTTATTGCGAGGCACGCGTATGGAGTTTCTATAATCGTTATACTGACCTTGGTGCTGAGTTCCTACCTTATATCTTGGGCACTTCATCAGAACCTATGCCTTTGTATGTGAGACCCAACAAGAAACTTACCTTGCAGGATGTTCAGAACATGATGCGCGACCACTATGAAGGTACGGCATTAGATATTACACAAGATGTGGGTGCTGGCGCATACCATACTCCTTATCGTCTTTCACCCTTGTCTTTTGAAGTGGATGGAAAACAGTATTTCAACGAGCGCCCTATCTCTACCCAGCAGTCCGCTTGGGTATTTGTATCCCAGCTTCGTTCTAATTTAGTTGACCCTGTTGGAGGTGTGTTCTGGTTCGGTTGCGATGATGCAAACATGACAGTCTTTACTCCTGTATATTGCTGCACCGATATTGTTCCGACTTGTTACAAAAATGGTATTGATGGAGCCAACGATGTTACTTTCTCTTTCAATTCTGCTTTCTGGGTAATGAACTGGGTAGCCAATATGGTTTATCCACGCTATGACCTGATGATAGAGGATGTTAAGGCTATTCAAAGCGACTTGGAAAACACATTTTTCGAGGCGCAAGATGCAATTGAGACCACCGCTTTGGAACTCTATAAGCAAGACCCTGCCAAAGCAAAGGCTTATCTTACCAACTACACCAATATGGTGTCCATGAATACCATCGATACTTGGAAGAAGTTAGGTGAGTACCTTGTTGTGAAGTATAATGATGGTGTAGTAAAGCGTATGCCTACTACCACCTATATAGGTAAGAATACCAAGCAGATCGACCGTAGGTTAGTGCGTCCTGGCATTCCAAAGGGATTGCAAGAAGAGATTGCGCGTCAGACGGGCGATCGTTATGCTATGCCAAAATAATTAACGTAATAATAAATGTATCATGGAAAACCAGGAATTAATCAAACAGGTTACTGAGAGAGCCCAGCAATGGCTTACCCCGGCATATGATGCCGAAACTCAGGCTGAAGTGAAACGCATGCTGGATAACCCTGACAAGACTGAGCTGATAGAATGCTTCTATCGTGATTTGGAGTTTGGTACGGGTGGTCTGCGTGGCATCATGGGAGCTGGCACTAACCGTATGAATATCTATGTAGTGGGAGCTGCCACTCAAGGCTTTGCCAATTATTTGAAGAAGAACTTCAAGGCAAAGGAACAGATTTCTGTTGCTATCGGTTATGACTGCCGTAACAACAGCGACCTCTTCGCTAAGAAGTCGGCTGATATCTTCTCTGCTAATGGCATTAAGGTATATCTCTTCGACGATATGCGTCCTACACCAGAAATGAGCTTTGCAATCCGTTACTTGGGCTGCCAAGCAGGTATCAACCTCACCGCTTCTCATAACCCACGTGAGTACAATGGCTACAAAGCATATTGGGAAGATGGAGCGCAGGTGTTGGCTCCACATGATAAGGGCATTATCGACGAAGTGGGCAAGGTTAAGGTGCAGGATATCAAGTTTGAGGGTAATCCTGACTTGATTCAGATTATTGGTGCTGATATTGATAAGATATATTGGGATCAGGTACACACTATCTGTATTGACCCTGATGTTATCAAGCGCCAGAAAGACTTGAGCATTGTCTATACTCCGTTGCATGGCACAGGTATGAATGGTATCCCACAGTCACTTAAGTTGTGGGGCTTTGAGAACGTGCATTGTGTTCCAGAGCAGATGGTGAAGAGCGGTGATTTCCCAACGGTTATTAGTCCTAACCCAGAGAATGCAGAAGCACTGACCTTGGCTATTAAGTTGGCGAAAGAAATTGATGCCGACATCGTGATGGCCAGTGACCCCGATGCCGATCGTGTGGGTATGGCTTGCAAGAATGACAAGGGCGAGTGGGTGCTTATCAATGGTAACCAGACTTGCTTATTGTTCCTCTATTATATCATCACCAACCGCAAGAAATTGGGCAAGATGGTAGGTAACGAGTTTGTAGTAAAGACTATTGTGACTACTGAAGTGATTCGTCAGATAGCTGAGAAGAACAATATCGAAATGCGTGACTGCTACACAGGCTTTAAGTGGATTGCTCGTGAAATCCGTCTGTCTGAGGGCGTGAAGCAGTACATCGGTGGTGGCGAAGAAAGCTATGGCTTCCTGGCAGAAGATTTCGTTCGTGACAAGGATGCTGTTTCTGCTTGCGCCCTGTTGGCAGAAATCTGCGCATGGGCTAAGGATAATGGCAAGACACTCTACGAGGTACTGATGGATATCTATCTCGAATATGGTTTCTCTAAGGAATATACTGTTAATGTGGTGAAGCCAGGCAAGAGTGGTGCTGAGGAAATCCAGCAGATGATGGTGAACCTGCGTGAGAACAGTCCTAAGGAATTGGCTGGCTCTAAGGTTACATTAGTAAAGGACTACAAGACCTTGAAGCAAACTGATGGTGAAGGTAAGGTATCCGATATGGATATGCCAGACACATCTAACGTATTGCAGTTCTATACCGAGGATAATACCAAGGTGAGTGTTCGTCCTTCTGGTACTGAGCCCAAGATTAAGTTCTACATGGAGGTGAAGGGAACCCTCAAGAGTGCTGCCGACTATTTAGCTGCCGATGCAGCAGCAGCCAAGAAGATTGAGGCTGTTCGCGCTTCTTTGGGCATCTGATAATAACGTTCCTCTAAATAAAAAGGCTGCATAATTTGCAGCCTTTTTTAATGTTCAATGTTCAATCTTTGATACGCCAGCCTTTTGTCTCCATTCAACAGATAAATAATTCCACAATACAAAAACCCATGCTTCAGCAGGTTATGCTGCATGATGTGGTTGTCTCGGTGTGTGTCAATACGGATATTGTTTGTCACAGAAAAGCAATAATCCATGGCTGCTGAAAAGACCCCGTGGCTTTCAGGCGTACTCGCCATACGGTGAATCACATAATACGGACTCTCTGTTTCTATCCATGCCCCTTCATAAATCTTTAAGTACGTTGGGTCAGGACCAGGAATAAAGGCAAATGTGCCGATTGTCTTTTTACCCTCAATACACAAATAGCTATATCCGTTATCTATATCCTCTATGATTAAATCAGCTGATGGACTATTGCCACTCCATTGATGCAAATTACCGTCGCTCCTCATAATCTGTCTGCCATCCTCAATCAATGTAAGAATGGTAGGTAGGTCTTTCGGTGTTGAGTGTCGTATTTGTATTTTTTCCATCTTCAGCAAACAGAAGGTCAATAGACTCTAAAGCCAATGATCTTGCGCACTTCATTCAGTGTTTCCGATGCGCTTTGGCGGGCAGCCTCAGCACCTTGCTTGGCCACACGGTCCAATAGTTCTGTGTTGGCACTAAAGTCTTCTATTTTGGCGCGGATAGGAGCCACTATCTCACACAAATCGTGGGCTATCTGTTTCTTGAGGTCACCATAGCGCAATGTACAGTTGTTCCACTGCTCGTCGAAGTATTGATAGGTGTCAGGTGTTGAAGCAATACGCAGGAAAGTGAAAAGATTCTCAATCACCTCTGGTTTAACACTGTTGGGTTCAGTAGGACCGCTGTCAGTCACAGCCTTCATCACTTTCTTGGTCAGCGTCTTGTCATCGTCACGCAGGTAGA
>JAEEOD010000093.1 GCA_016284115.1 Bacteroidaceae bacterium | reverse complement strand
TTGATTCTTTCAATATCCATAATATTTGCAGAATTATATGTTTTCACATTATTATAATTGAATTATGTTGCAAAGATAACAACTTTACAAGTAATCTCCAAATCTATGGCTAAGAAATGAATAAAATTCAACTTTGGGAATGCTATTTTGATTATGGCTGGCTTTTTCTCGGACTTGTTTCATCAAATAAACAACAGGCTCACCATTATATATGAGCCTGCTGTTTTAAGAACAGAGTAGATGACGAATCAACGATTTTCGACAGCCTTCTTGCCTAATGCAACCTTCTGTCCATTGTGGATGTAGATGCCAGGCGACTCGGGACGGCCACTGAGGCGGAAGCCCTGGAGTGTATACCATGCATCGGGATCATAATCGTCGGCATTAATATCGCTGATACCATCAGGCAGATGCTGCAGATCGATGACATAGGGCGACCAAGGATCTCCGATGTTATCATCGCTAACGAAGAACTGCGAGTCGTCGATCAAGACGATACGTCCATCAATGCACGAATAAATCTGCATCGGTTTGTTGCTGCCCTCACCAGTAATAATGAGGTAGTAGAGGCCGTTATAAGCACGAGTAGCACCTCGGCATTCTCCATCGATGAAGGCGGCCACTTCAGCGGTATCAACCACGGCTGAGCCATCAAGAAGCTGGATCACCATCGTCATATTGTCGGGATAAAGATGCTTATCAACAGGCGTGAAGATGGTTGGGTCGTCGTTTACGCGCGAAGATGACATCATGCGTGGTGCATTCATCATCGGGTTACTGAGTTTATATGTTGGATAAACGAACGACTTGGTCTCTTTGACTGTACTAAAGTACATATAGCCGTGTCCGCTTTCGAGCGACTTGAGGTTGCCCTCCCAGCCAGTATTTCCGTAGATTGCGATGCCTGTCTGTGACTTGATACGGTCGCCACGCTCAGGATTGACACCAGCAAGTGCCTCATCGACGGACATGGTATAAAGCGGCGTGTAAGCAATCCAGGTCCAATTCTCGTAGATAGTGACGGGTGCATCAGCAAGGTTGACCTGCCTGCCTTGTACGGTGAGCTGCGAAGGCAGCGTCTCGCTCTTGGGCGTTGGGGTAATCTTAACCTTGTACATCGTGTTGGCCTGCATGGTGAGCGGACCATCCCATTGGACACCATTGCTCGAAGCGAAAGTCGAACCCTGGTCTTTTACAGTGAGTGCCCAGTACTTGAAGGCGCTGAACACCTGATCGGGATTCGAATCCTCAGGCTCAACACCCAACGCAATCCAGTTCCAATTCTGGTGCATGGGTACCTGTTGCTCGACCTTGCCACTCTTGCTCCAAATAGCGGGTTCGTCAAAATTGCCGATGAGTTCGTCGTGACTGAAGAGGATGTTGGTCTGTGTGCCGTCGGCGAGAGTCAGGTTGGCATCGATATAGGTCATACCTGTTGTCGCGTCATAGATGGCGAAAGTGACGGGCTTGTCCTGGTCAAGCACTTTGTAGTCATTACCATAGATGCCGAGGGTGACGTATGCAGCACCTCGAACAGGTTCAGGCGAAGCCAATCCACGACACTCGCCATCGATGAAGGCTGCGACGATGCTCTCGTTGTTCTCCATGAGAATGCCATCAATACGTACCTGACCGATGATGGTCATCTGATGCTCGAAGGCCAGCGGATCGAAACTCCAGTTTGGCTTTTCGCCACTTACCTTCATCGTGATGCGAAGCGGCTCAAGTATTTGGAGATTACCCTGAAGGCCGATAGTTAAGTCATATTTGCCAACACGCACCAACGGATCAACGCGGAAGCGAAGAGTCTTGGTAGAGAGTGGAGCCACGTTGTCGTTGATCTCGCTCTCGACAAGGGTTAACCATTGTGGAAGATTTTCGACAGAATAGTACTCTATATTGCCGCTCTTGTTGACAATATTGACGTCGAAGGTGAGGTCGTCGCCATATTGCTTTACGAGTCGGACGGAATCTTTCTCCCACTTAAGGTTATTCTGTTGCACGTATGCAGACCAACGAATAGGTTGTGAAGTGTTGCCATGCAAGTCGTGCACATCGGCCAATGTGATGTTGAGAGTAGTGCCTTCAATGTCTCGTGGAGTAACTGTACTACCTTTGAGGTTGATGACCACCTTGCGTTCCGAAGCGACAGGTGTGGCAAGTAATGTGGATTCTTCTGGAGCGCTCTTAATCGGAGGCGTGTTTGTAGATGCACCAAACTGAGCGTCACCACCCAATCTTTCATTAGAGCCTGGAGCCATATTTTCGAACGTAAAGTTCTTGGTAAGATAACCACTGGCTTTAGATTCCTTTTCGAACGGCAGATAAACCGCCAAGCCACGAGAATAAATCGAAGTGGTGTCGATGCAGTTGAACATATTCGAAAGAAGTCGTTTCTCGGAGAGCGATGCTCGCCAGTAGCGTATTTCGTCGAGATAACCGATATATCCTTCACCAATCTTCATCACTGCACCTTCCACACGCGGCAACTCAGTTTCAGCAATGACAGCGGTACGTTGACCATTGAAGTAGAAGCTGGCTGCTTGACCACGTAAAACATTGAGTGCGACATGGCTCCAACTACCGAAGTCAAATGAAACAAGTTCATTATAGTCGACTACCATCTGAGACTTTTCTCCATAATCAAGCCAAAGGTTACGGTCGGCATCAAAGTGCAGACGGAGTTTGTTAGAAGCTACAGTACCAGTCTCGAAGAGTGTGGCACCTTCAGAGGAAACATTGTTTGGATAAATCCACATTTCAATGGCATAGCTATCGCCAATAGTTGTATTCAGTGTCGCAATGTTGGCCGTTAGACCTTCCGGAGATGTGAGATTTGCCGAATAGTTCTTGTTATCGATCAGCCAAGTATTGATTACATCGAAATCATGTGTATGGCGGGCATCAGCGATCACGTAACCATGTCCTTCGTTCATAGGCCAGTAGTTAGTCAATCCATAGGTATACACATTCTTGGCCTGATATTTGGAATTGGCAGCTTCGTGTACGTCGCGGTAGATATTGAACAGACTTAGGTCGGGCATAGCACCGCTCATCAGGTCGCAATTGATATAAAGGTAATTGTCATCAGCATAATGGACTACCTGAGTGCTGATAGGATTTACCTTTTCATTGTCAAACAATTCGATGGTTACGTTATCATATTGGGCAAGCATCGAGAACGTCATGTCGCTCGACTTGTAGCTAATCACCAGGTAGAGCCATTCAT
>JAEEOD010000092.1 GCA_016284115.1 Bacteroidaceae bacterium | reverse complement strand
GGGTTGCATCACATAGCGATAAACGCCGGGATCATTCTCGTCCTTGGTGAACTTAATCTTTCGTTCAACTGCTTTTACTTTCAATGCCATAAGCTAAATTGTTTTTAAGGGTTAATAATTTGGTTAATTAATTAGTTTATAAAGTAATTTTACTTATCAAAGAATATGCTCGATTTTTGACTTTACCTAGGAAACAATTGCCTGCGCGCTAGGAAAATTTTGTTGCCTAGTTAGGCCGCAAATTTCACATTTTTTCTTTGACAATGCAAAGGTACGGATTTTTCGTGTAACCTGCAAATAATATCGCCAAAAAGGCACGTCAAAAAGCACGCTGTATTTGATCGGTATCCAGGTAGGTGATTTTTGTGATACAGAATACAGAATACAGTTTTTATAACGTGACCCCCTATCCTTGTCAACCTCTCTATAAGATTTTATATAATATACATATTATATAAAATTATAATAATATCTTTAACCAAGCCCGCCACACTACTCCACCCATGCGAAAAAAAAACTGTATTCTGTATTCTGTATCCAATATGTTTGGTCATGTCGGAAAAAGAACGTATCTTTGCAGGCATGAAGACAGGACTACAGTTTATGCACTATGTGTGGATCGTGAACACACTGAGACAGCATGGGCGTTTGACGCTGAGTGAATTGAATGATCTCTGGGTGGCTGACGAGGTGGCTGAGGGCAATCCCCTACCCCGGAGCAGTTTCAACAAGTATCGTGACGCTATTCTCGATATGTTCGGACTCATTATCGACTGCGACGCCACTTATCATTATTATATCAGTAACCCGCGCGAGATCGATGAGGACCAGACCAAGCAATGGATGCTCTCGACGCTGACCACGGGTTTGACGCTCAGTACCAGTTCGGCCATCAAGGACTACATCATCCTGGAGAACGTTCCTGCCGGTTATGAGTTCCTGCCCGTGATCCTGCAGGCCATCCGTCAGACGCGTGTCATCATGATGGGTTATCAGAAGTTCGGCTTCGATCCTTACACAAAGCCGGTTGATCCACTGGCTGTGAGGTTGTTCCGTCAGCGGTGGTATATGCTGGCCGACAATGGTGAACGAAAGGCTGTTTACGCGCTCGACCGTATGCAGTCGGTGACGCTGACCGACCAGCATTTTGACTGGCCGGAAGACTTTTCGCCTGAGGCATATTTTGCAGAATACTTCGGTGTGATGACCGACGGCACGCCGTTGGAGCATGTGGTGCTGAGGGCACATGGTAAGATGGCCAACCTGTTGCGCACCCTGCCCCTCCACACCTCGCAGCGCGAACTGGAGCATGGCGAGGGTTATACCGACTTCGCCCTCGACATCCGACCATCGATTGATTTCATCAGTGAGCTGTTGTCGAAGATCGACGCCCTCGACGTGTTGGAACCACAGAGTCTGAAGGAGAAAATACGCCAGATATTGGAAGACGCCCTGAAGCGAAATCCGTAGAAATTACTAATAAAAGTTAATGTTTTTGGAGGTGTACACACTTTAGGTACACCTCCTTTTTTACTTTGCAGCCGTAAACAAGATTGTCGAACTAAAATATAAATGTTATGGCTGGACTGTTTTTATTATTTATAATGATAGTTGCCCTCTTCGACCTGATGAGTGCCTATGTGAAGAATGTCTAATTATTAACAACAATGAAGCAATGAAAAAGAAGCAAGATGGAAACGGCTACGAGCCGTATGTGATGACACCCGAAGAGGTGTTTGCCGACCTTGACCATAAGGGGATCAAGTACGAGATCTGCGACACGCCGATCCCCGTGTTGGAGAACAAGGTGAACTGTGGTTCGCCTAAGGACTCTGGTGAGCAGATGATCGACGATTATTATTATGTACCGAAATCGGTTGTGGGCCTTCATCCAGTGATGGATATGCCGGCTCAGGGCGATTCGATGATCGATGCCGACATTCACGAGGGTGACCTGTTGCGGATGGAGATCGGCGCAGTGCCGCACGATGGTGATATCGTGCTGGCCGAGGTGGACAGAGAGTATACGGCGAAGGTGTACTTCACCGACGACCAGCAGCAGAAATGGTTGTTGCCGATGAACGAGAAGTACAGTCCGATCCTGCTGACTGCCGACAAGGAGCCGAGGATAACGGGTGTTGTGCGCAGTATCGTAAAGGAGGCGCCAAGTTTGTCGTACCGTGATTGCGCGGCTATTGTGGTCCGTCACAAAAGGCAGCGTGCTGAGGAGGGGGATATATTCACGCGTGTGAAGAAGGCTGTCAGCGAGGGGAGCCTGCTGTTCTGGGCATCATCGTCGTGGGCAGTGGTCTATTGTGTGGCGCGCGACTGCTGCGGCTACGAGGGTACGGTGAGCGAGTTTGAGCGTAAGGCCGAAAATATGAATCTGCCCATGCGGTTCGACTATCCCTGTTCGGAGGGTAAGGTGCAGCGCACCATCAGCAACCACCCTTACATGCGCCTGCATATAGATAAGTGGAAGGAGAATGGGGCTTCTGTCCGTGAGATCGTTCTGATGGAGTTTTTAAGGAAGAATCTGTAAGACTTACCGAAGCAGTTACTGAAGTCCGGTAAAAAGGATAGGGGTTTTTACCGAACTTTCGAAGACTTACCGAAAATTGTTACCGAATGCGTTCCAAGAGATTGGAGCGCATTTTTTTTGTACCTAATTTTGCAGTGTCGAAAGGACAAAGCGATCTTTGAAATGCTGAAACAGAAAACAAACAATTCACA
>JAEEOD010000091.1 GCA_016284115.1 Bacteroidaceae bacterium | reverse complement strand
GCAATCTGACGACTGATCTGTTTAATCTTGCGACCTGTAGCATAGTATATCTTCTGTGCAGGACATACCAGCGTAGCGTCACCCGAGTGAACGCCAGCGAACTCGATATGTTCAGATATAGCATATTCAACAATCTCACCATTCTGTGCCACTGCATCGAATTCAATCTCCTTGGTATTCTGCAAGAACTGAGATACCACCACTGGATATTCCTTAGACACCTTGGCAGCTGCCTTGAGGTAAGTCTCGAGTTCGCTATCGTCATAGCATACGTTCATGGCAGCACCTGAAAGCACATATGAAGGACGCACCAACACAGGATAACCCACACGGTTGATGAACTCTTTTACGTCTTCAAGGTTAGTAAGTTCCTGCCAAGCTGGCTGGTCGATACCCAATTGATCGAGCATACGAGAGAACTTATCTCGGTTCTCGGCACGGTCGATGCTGACAGGAGAAGTACCCAACACTGGCACAGACTGACGATACAGTTTCATTGCCAAGTTATTAGGAATCTGACCACCTACTGACACCACTACGCCACGAGGCTCTTCGAGGTCAATAATATCCATTACACGCTCGAATGAAAGTTCATCGAAGTAAAGTCGGTCGCACATATCGTAGTCGGTTGACACTGTCTCAGGGTTGTAATTAATCATGATGGACTTATAGCCCAACTTGCGAGCAGTCTGTGTTGCATTCACTGAACACCAGTCGAACTCTACAGATGAACCAATGCGGTAAGCGCCAGAGCCCAGTACCACTACTGACTTCTCGTTGTGGTAGTAACGTACGTCGTAGCCCTCGGTACCATAAGTCAGATACAGATAGTTCGTCAGATCAGGATGCTCGGAAGCTACCGTATTGATACGCTTCACAGCAGGCAGAATGCCTAATGCCTTACGACGGGCACGTACTTCCAAATTCTCTTTCTCATAAGTAGAGCCTGTTGGGTGGATCACGAAACGAGCAATCTGGAAGTCAGAGAAACCTAATCGCTTAGCTTCACGCAACTCATCTGCTGGTAGTTCATCAAGGCTCTTATAGCCTTGCAGCTTCTTCATATAATCCACCACATTCTTCATGCGGCTCAAGAACCATGGATCTATCTTTGTCAGTTCTTCTACACGTTCTACTGTATAGCCTTGCTCGAAAGCCACAGCGATGGCGAAGATACGCAGGTCGGTAGGATTTGCCAACTCATGGTCGAGATCATCGAACTGCACATTGTTGCCTACAAAACCGTGCATGCCTTGGCCAATCATACGCAAGCCCTTCTGAATCACCTCCTCAAAGCAACGACCAATGGACATGATCTCACCCACAGACTTCATGCTACTGCCTATCTCACGGCTAACAGTAGCAAACTTGGTTAAGTCCCAACGAGGAATTTTGCAGATGAGGTAATCCAACTGAGGAGCCACATAAGCAGAGTTAGGTGTACCCATCTCACCAATCTGGTCGAGGGTGTAGCCTAATGCTATCTTGGCAGCCACGAAAGCCAATGGATAACCAGTAGCTTTAGAAGCCAAAGCTGATGAACGGCTCAAACGCGCATTTACCTCGATGACTCTATAATCATTGGTTTCAGCATTGAAGGCAAACTGAATATTGCACTCGCCCACGATATTCAAGTGACGAACACAAAGCACTGAGAGATCTTGCATCATCTTGGTTTGCTCGTCTTTCAGTGAACAAATTGGAGCCACCACAATACTCTCACCCGTATGGATACCCAATGGGTCCACATTTTCCATCGTAGCAACGGTAAAGCAATGGTCATTGGCATCACGAATCACCTCGAACTCGATTTCCTTCCAGCCTTTCAGTGATTCTTCTACCAAAATCTGACTACTAAAAGTGAAAGCACTCTCAGCTAATGTCATAAATTCCTCTTCATTCTGACAAATACCACTACCCTGTCCGCCTAAGGCATAAGCAGAACGAATCATGATTGGGAAACCAATCTCCTCAGCCGCCTTTAGCGCCTCACGCATGTTGTTCACAGCATGACTCTTTGGTGTCTTCATAGGAATCTTGTCTAGTTCCTTCACGAACAAGTCACGATCCTCGGTATTCATAATAGCCTCTACCGAAGTACCCAGTACCTGTACACCAAATTTCTCTAAGATACCTTTCTTAAACAAGTCAGTTCCGCAGTTCAATGCCGTCTGACCACCGAAAGCTAAGAGAATGCCATCTGGGCGTTCCTTCTCAATCACACGGGCCACAAAATCTGTAGTGATAGGCAGGAAATAAACCTTGTCAGCTATACCTTCCGATGTCTGGATAGTAGCAATATTCGGATTAATCAGTACAGAACTGATACCTTCCTCACGCAGCGCCTTCAAAGCTTGAGAGCCAGAATAGTCGAACTCGCCTGCCTGGCCAATCTTCAGCGCACCAGACCCCAAAACCAATACCTTTTTCAAATTCTGTTTCATAATGCTATATTGTTTTTTTCTCTATTATCATTTAAAAAAAAAGCTGCCTCCTACAACGGAAACAGCGTCATATTATTGGTTCATTATCGCTCGTATGTTGTGAAACGTGTACTTGCATATTCTTTGTTTCAAAAACTGTGCAAAGTAACAAAAGTTTTTTCAAACGTGCAAATATATGGGGCAAAATCCCTACACAAAAATTACACCATATTAATATATATAATTAACTAGCGTCTAGACGGAAAAAATAAAAAATTGGCGAAATGAAAAAAAAGGTGAAATAATTTGCACGTTTGTTTAAAAAGATTTAAGTTTGTGAAGTGAAATTATGGGTAAAGTGTGCAATTACAGCGGTAATTGCGAGATAAAAACCTGTATATAAGGGAGATATATGCCATTTTGGCAAATCTGATGAGTGCATGTGAATGTACGGAATCAGTGTGTAAATGAAGAAAAGAAAGAGAAAAAAGGGATTTTATATAGAAAAGTTTTACATTAACTTAAATTTTTTTTATTATGAATGACATTAAATTTTGGAAAAGGACCTTCCTTTGCGGAGCTTCCCTGCTCCTAATCGCCGCAAGCCAGGCAATGGCTTCTGGCGTGGATGCAATGTCAACTGAAGGTGTAGCTGCAGTTCAGCAGAACGGACGTACAGTTACAGTAACAGTTAATGA
>JAEEOD010000090.1 GCA_016284115.1 Bacteroidaceae bacterium | reverse complement strand
TAGACCCAGGTCTGGCTTACACCGATGGTAAGGCTGCCGTATTCTCTTGGGGTAGCACCACACTAACTTATGGTGAGCAGGCGGGTTACACCTTGCCCATGAACAAGCATGAGTTGTATGAACTGACCTTGAAAGTATCTGCATGGCGTGATGGTGACTATCCCACAATTGTGACTATAGGTCTTGATGGTGCAACACAGACTGTTAATAATCCCACCGTGCTTCCTTGCAATTCTACAGAGGGCAATCCCTTTGCCACACTGAAGTTCTATGTTACTCCTACTGAAGACAGTTCTAAGCTGACTATCTATGCTAACCGCCATTTCACGATTGCTGACCTGAGCATGAAGTTGGCTGTAGCTGAGGAAATTACTCTCAATGAGACCGAGGCATATACTGCTGTAACGGAGGACACCTATGCCAACGTAACAATGAACCGCAAGGTGGTTGCAGGTATCAATGCAGTTGCTGTACCTTTCGACTTGAATGCAGAGCAAGTGAAGGCTGTGTTTGGTGAGAACGCTCAAGTTTACACCTTCGAGGATGTACCCGATGGTGAGAACTCTCAGATTAACTTCAATACGAAGGATGCCAACACCATCGAGGCAAATGTTCCCGTTCTCGTTGGTGATGCAACTGCAAGCAATTCACAGACTATTAATGGCGTAATCTTGAAAGCTGGTGAGGCAAAGGTTTCCGGTACAAACTTCGACTTCGTTGGAAATTATGAAGGTACTGTTAAAGTTGCTGCCAACGACTACTTCGTAAGTGGCGGTAAATTGTACAAGAGTGAAGGTAATACTAATCTTAAGAGCTTCCGCGCCTTTATCCAGAACAAGGCCAACACCAATGGTGAGGTTAAGCTTTGTATTGATGGCGTTGCCACCTCTATCGATGAAATTGTCAATGGTCAATCTTCAATGGTCAATGGCAATATCTACAACTTGGCAGGCCAGCGCGTAAGCAAGGCTACGAAGGGCATCTACGTTATCAACGGACGTAAAGTGGTTGTGAAGTGATTAAACATTGAATATTGAACATTGAACATTATAAAATTCGATAATTATGAAAAAGTCATATTTGCAACCCGAGACTGAAGTTCTGAACGTGAATGTAGTAGAGATGTTGGCTGGTAGCATTACCGACATTGGTGGTGACAGTGGTCTGACTCCGGCAGATCCCACTGATCCCATCCCAGAGGACGCTGACGTAAAAGCAAGCATCTTCGAAGAAGAATTTTGGCAGTAAGGCCCCTCTCTTACTCCCCCCGTGGGGAGGAGAAATAAAATCCTCCGCAGGCATATGTTGCTTGCGGAGGATTTATTTTATGTAACTTTATAAATGGTTAAGGAGGGGAGCAGAAAGGGGTAGATTTATGATATTATTCCCTCCCGACCGCAATGGTTGGGAGGGAGTTTTTATATTACCATCTGATTCTCGGTTTTGATGACAACAGTGACATCAGTGACGTCACTTTTATAGTGATTATATAAAAATAAATATAAAACCCTGTACCATTATAGTACAGGTTTATTTATTAAAAATAATAAAATGTTATAGAACCAATGGCACTGATGGCACTGATGGCACTTTAAGCAATAGAGATAATTTCGCTGTGCAATCCCTATGAGGAGAAAAAAGCCTTACATCCAAGGACTTACGATTGCTTGACAGAGGAGCGATGATTGATACTATCATGTGGTGATGATATATATAAGCATGGAGAGAGGGTATATAATATCACCGACAGAAGCCTTAGGGCTTCGACAATAACCCCTAGGGCTTCGCGCGGAAGGCGTAGGGGTTATAGCAATAAGGCCTAGGGGTTATAGCAATAAGGCTTAATAGCCCCTACCCAACCTCCCCCTCAAGGGGAGGAGATTTAGCACTTACAAAACGGTTAGGGTAAGGGTGGCTGGCTTTAGGCCCTTTGCTTTGGCAGTGAGGGTAACAGTTCCTGCCGACTTGCCACTTTCTACGATGGCAGTGAGTTGACCTGCAAAGGCATGATGACGAGGCAGGTGGAAGAGGTCGAGACAAGTGGCATCGCCATTGCCTGCGGCACGGAAATGACCTGCACCCTTCGTAGAGAACTCTACCACAGGAGTAGCATCAGGACAGAGATTGCCGTCCTTATCCACTACGCTAACGGTGACATACGCCAAGTCTTCGCCATTGGCCTGAAGCCCCTTACAGTCTGTGGTAAGCTGTAAGTGATGTGGTTTTCCTGCCGTACGTACGGTCTGTTCTCCCATCTTGCTACCATCAGCATTATAAGCCACCACACACAGTTCGCCCGGTTCATAGACAACCTTATCCCAAATGAGGCGATAACGACGCTGTAACCACAAAGGGTCAGTACCCTTGAGGGCTTCGGCTTCAGCACGAGACAACTTACGCTGAACACCCTGACTCTTTCCATTGACAAAGAGTTCGGCCGACGGGGCATTGGTATAAACAAAGACAGGGGTCAGTTCACCTTCGCGTCCGGACCAAGTCCAGTGGGGAACGATGTGCAGAGTCTTCTCTTCGGGCGACCACACACTGCGATAGAGCCAATAGCGATCCTTGGGCAGAGAAGCGAGGTCGACAATACCAAACAGACTGCTATGACTGGGCCAAGCATTCGTGTCGTAAGGTGTTGGTTCACCCAGATAGTCGAAACCCGTCCACACAAACTGACCGATGGTCCAAGGATAGTCATCTGCCAAAGCAAAATCCTCCTCTGGCAGGTTGCTCCACCAACAGGCTTCGACATCATAGCCATTGCTCTGATGATTGTCATACTTGACGCCACTCTTCACCTGAACGGGGAACATGTACGTGCCACGACTGCTGACAGTGCTAGCTGTCTCGCTTCCCAAGACGAGATTCTGGGGCAACTGAGCATAGGCAGGGATATACTTTTGAGTACGATAGTTGAAGCCCGGAACATCGAGCAAAGAAGCAAAGCCATTTGCCAAGACGGCATCCACCTGATCCATGCCACAGGTAACAGGGCGAGTGGGATCTTCACGATGACAGATATCCTGCAGGAACTTCGCCACGCGATAACCTTCACGACGACCTTGAGTAGGAACTTCGTTACCTATCGACCACATGACAACAGAGGGGTGGTTGCGATACTGCTGAAGCATGTTCACCATATCGCGCTCAGCCCATTCCTGGAAGTAACGATGATAACCATTCTTACACTTGGCCACATCCCATTCGTCGAAGGGTTCTACCATCATCATAAAGCCCATCTCATCGCAGAGCTCCACGAGTTCGGGTGTGGGCATATTGTG
>JAEEOD010000089.1 GCA_016284115.1 Bacteroidaceae bacterium | reverse complement strand
GGCACCAACTACATCGCCGTGATGCCCACTAACCTCTACGGCCCCAACGACAACTTCCACTTGGAGAACAGCCATGTGATGCCCGCCATGATCCGCAAGATCTACCTCGCCAAGCTCTTGCATGAAGGTGATTGGGCTAAAATCGCTGCCGACTTGAATAAGCGCCCAGTAAATAATTCTCAATTCTCCATTTTCAATTCTCAATTTGAGAAGGTCAAAGACCTTCTCTCCAAGTACGGCATTTTCGACAACCGCGTCGTTCTTTGGGGCACAGGCACCCCGCTACGTGAGTTCTTGTGGAGCGAGGAGATGGCGGATGCGAGTGTATATATCCTATTGCATGTAGACTTTAAGGATATCATTGGCATAGAGAAGTATTCCAGTGTACATTATGGCACCAGTGCCGATGGTTCTACTGACCGTAATACGAATGCTGGTCGTGGAGGCGCTATCCCCAGTTTGGGGGAGATACGCAACTGCCACATCAACGTGGGTACGGGTAAGGAACTGACGATTCGTGAGCTTGCTGAGTTGGTCGCCAAGACCGTTGGTTTCACTGGCACCATCGAGTTCGATGCCTCGAAACCAGACGGAACCCCACGCAAACTGATCGATGTAAGTAAGCTCCATTGCTTAGGTTGGCACCACAAGGTGGAGATTGAAGAGGGCGTGCAAAGGCTGTTTGAGTGGTACGAGGATAGTTTAGGGTTTACGGCTTCGCCGTGAAATTCGGCTTCACCTCAGCATAGCTCAAGCAAGCTTGGCTCTGCTTTCGGTTTGCACGAACTTTAGAGCTTAGAGCTTAGATGCTTAGGCCCTCTTATGTTTTTTCTTTTTGGAACTAAATAAGCGCTTGTACCAAGGTTTATCCTTATTCTCGTAACCATAACCATAGCCGTAGCCATAGCCATAACCGTAGCCATAACCGTAACCACCATAGCTGTGTGCACGTACCACAGAGCCATTGAGGATGAGGGACATGTTCTTCAGCTTGCCTGTGGTATAGATCTTCTCGATATCGGGCAATGCACGACGGTCGAGTTTTCCTACACGGACAACAAAGATGGTGAGGTCGGCAATACGGTTGGTGATGGCTGCATCTGCCACAGCATTGTAAGGCACGTTGTCCACGAAAATGTAGTCATACATTGGACGAAGCTGCTCGATTAGCTCATCCAAACGCTCGCTGAGCAACAACTCTGCTGGGTTAGGTGCCACGTAGCCTGATGGGATGAAGTCGAAGTTCTCGCCCAACTCGTTGGGTTTCAAGACTTCTTCCAATGTCGCCTGACCAGACAGGTAGGTGGTCATACCCTTGGACTTCTCGTGCTGGGAGTTGGTTGACAGGGTACCCTTGCGGATATCGAGGTCAATAAGCAGCACTTTCTTGTCGCTCTGTGCGAAGCAAGCTGCCAAGTTGCTGGAGATGTAGGTCTTACCAGCACCTGCATTAAAAGAACTGAAGGTGATGACCTTCATGTCCTTTGAGCGTACACGCATGAAGTCCATGTTGGTACGGATGATGCGGAAGGCTTCGGATGCCACATCACGACTCTGTGGGGTAACGATGATGCTGTTCTTGAAGTTCTTGGTGTGCTTAGCGCCCGACTTAGGTATCTCACCGAGGAACGGTACGCTAACATAGTCTTCGATGTCCTTACGGTCTTTCACACGGGTATCGAAGAACAGGAAGAAGAGCAGAATGACTGCGGGTAATGCCACACCTTCTGCCACACCAGTCATAATCATCTGTTTCTCATTAGGAGATACAGGTACCTCGCTGGCATAGGCTGGCTCCAACACCTTGGCATTGGACTCTGTGGTGGCCTGCAACAAGGCATTTTCCTCACGGCGATTCAACAGGTAGAGGTAAAGTTCTTCCTTGATGCGCTGCTGACGCTGAATGTTCTGCATCTCACGCTGCTGGGAAGGAATGATGGAGATACGTCCCATGGCCTGACCGGCACGGTTCTGTGCGTCACGCAGACGGACCTCGGTGCTGAGGTTCATATTGTCCACCGAACGGATGATGGTCTGACGCATGGAGTTCAGGGTATTGTTCAGATCCTGAACCACCGGGTTCTTGTCGCTACTGGCCTCCAAGAGCTTATCGCGCTTCATCTTCGCTGCATTGTATTGCTGAATCTGTGACTCTATGGTACCATCACGAACAGTTTGTACTGGAATCAGTTCATTAGCATTGGCAGGATCGTTAAGATAGTCCTTAATGTATTGACCCATAGCTGCCTGCTGTTGAAGATCCTTGGACAAGGTGGTATATTGCTGCTTCTGACTCTGAGAAACACTAGCCTCTGTACCTAAATCAATCATATTGTTGGACACCTTGTATTCTTCAATCTGGGACTCTACACCACCCAACTCCTGTTCGATGATCTGCAGACGCTCGTTGATGAAGTTGTTGGTATTAATGCTGGACTGGTTCTTATCCAAGATATTTTGCTCGTTGTAGATGGTCACCAGCATGTTGAGCACATCTTCGGCACGTACAGGAGAGGTATCGACTAATCTCATGTTCAAGATGGAAGAAGCATCTTGAGCATCGGCTTGATTGATATTGAGGTTAGACGTCATTTCCGCTGCTGCAGATACTAGGTTCTGCTTACGTACGGTTACACTACGTCCATACCAAGAACGGGAATAGTAGAGCGTAGGGGTAACTACCAACTTACCTATCTCGGTGGTGATGGAATCGCCCATGCGAACTTCCTGATTGCGGTCGAGAGTAGAGAAATTGGTGAGACGTACACGGTTCTCGTCGAGTGGAGTCGCCGTGAAACTGATCTCTTGCCTTTCATCTGCTTCGGGAAATACCACTTTCACGGGAGACTGGGAGTAAAGTTCTTCTTCACGCAAGTAATCCATGATAGTGTAACTAACATCGGCTCCCAAACGCTTAAGCGCATCCTGCATCAACTTACTAGAACGCAATTGAAGGATTTCATTAGAAACATTGGCTCCGCTTCTGCTGCTTATAAGGCGGTCTAGACGAGCCTCCTGTGCTGCAGCCTTGGTGTCCTTAAACATTACCGAAGCACGAGCGGAATAGGTCTTCTGCATGGTGGAATAGCGGTACCACGCAATGCCTGCAAAGACAGCGATGGACAATATAAACCAATACCAATTGGACAACAGGTACTTCAGAATATCAATGGGGTTGATATCCATGCCTGTTGCCGACAACGACTTGTCGGGCGACATGTCGTTTTGTTGACTCATTTTTACCATATTATTGAATTACAGTCGTTTGTACAACAAAATCATAGAAACCAAGGTAGTAACACCAGAGAAGAGACTGGTCCAGAAGCTGTAGCGGTTTCGAGTTTCTTCACGGGCCCTACGACCTGTTGGCTCTACGTAGATAATATCGTTCTGCTGGAGGTAGAAGGATGGAGACATGAATAGGTCCTTGGAACGGATATCGTTCCACATGATGCGACGCTTGTTGCCGTACTCACGGATCACCGCGATGCGGTCGAGACGTGCATTGGTGGTAAGGTCACCTGCCATAGCCAAAGCTTCAAGCAGGGTGACACGGTTGCCCTTCATCTCATAAGTACCTACACCAGAAACTTCACCCAGTACAGAAAACTTGAAGTTGAGGAACTCCACCATCACAATAGGGTCCTTCAACAGTTCCTCTTCTACGAGTTTGGTCTTGATCAGTTCGGTCAGCTGGTTACGAGTCAGGCCTTCTACTCTCAACTTACCAAGAATAGGGAAATCGATTTCACCATTTACATCCACGATGTAACCAGCATCCTTATCATTGGCTCCACTGGTAGAGATATTACCCTGTGAATCTACGGTATAGCCAGCGCCTGAAGGGACATTGAACGCCAGAGCCAGCTCAGGGTTCTTGCTGCTTACCTTGATACTGATCTTGTCGTCACGCTGGATCACTGCCTCGTACTTCTGAATCACGGGATACTCATGGAGGTCATCCATGTCTTGAAGGTAAATCATGTCCTTGCGGGATACGCAGGAGGTCATTACCAGCACTGCCAACAGGCAGGCGAATTTAATTACTTTCTTCATATTCTTTGAGTTTTTATTATTTTTCTCTTATTTCCCTCCTCCTGGCTTTGCCGTACTCCCCCCTGAGGGGTTGTTTTCCCTCCTCCCGGCTTTGCCGTACTCCCCCCTGAGGGGGGAGAGTTTTTTCTTAATATAGCCAAAGGTGTATTCTAACGGGAGACCGAGGGCATCACCAGGGGCATAGGGCAAGAAACGCCATGCGTTACCAAAAATGCGCTTTGCCGTAAACACGGAATCACCCTCGGGTGCCCGCTTTGTCAAACGCTCGTCCATCTGACCGAAATTGCCACTCTTCCAAACTTCCTGTAGCAGAATGTGGGGATGATAGGAAGCCACATCGAACTCAAACGGCAGGTCTTCTACTACCGTACCCAGGTATTCTACGCAGAATGCATAAACGAGACATGCCCATTTATAGATGCCCCAGTCTTTTAACAACTTCCTTAAAGCTTCGCCATCGGTATTCTGCTTTTCAGCCTTCAGCAGCATTGCCACATCACAGAGCTGACGGATACCGATGCCCGCATTAAGGACGTGCTTCAAACTATGAGTGAGCAGCAGCAAATGGTTATATAAAGGGATTAATACTTTTATTGGGGTCTTTTCCACTATGGCCTGTCCAAAAAGACTGCCATCCAAAATCTTCTTTTCTAGTTCTCTACGTCCTTTTCTTCGATAAAACAAATTGAAACTCTCTATTAATTCCTTATGATTCTCTATAACAACATCATTAAATACAAAGGTTGTTTCAATATTATCTTCATCTTCATCTCCATCTACCTTTGCTCCCCAACGGGTAACTAATTGATCTATCTTTTGTGAAGCTTCTCTACCTCCAAAGAACATATCGATGTCGCCTACCACCCGATGGTTTGGTTTAGGATAGAGCGCTGCTAAGCCTAATCCTTTGAGTATCACAGGGGAGAGCCCTGCCTCCATCTGATAACGGATGGAGAGATAACTGATGAGCTTGAGGTGTTTCAGAAACTCCCCTTCTATCTTCTGCACCGCATATCCCCACTGTGAGAGCAGGTTGGTGGGGGGATAGAGGTCGGTCGGTAATAGCATTATTCCATCGTACACCACGCCCTGAATGGTCTGCTTGTGGGATTCAAAGAAGAGCTGCTTCCACTCAGACTCCGTCAACGGAAAATCGGCTGTAGAAGGCGCTTGCCCTGACAATCCTGAACGCAGGAGTTCCAAAAGGAGACGCTGCATACGATCCATTGTTTTCACCAGTTCTTATCGGTGGGACGAATAATGCCAACGCGCAACAACTGGTTGAGAAACTCTACAATGTCCTTAACAGCTGTCTGCTGGTCGGTATCATAGTGTTCTAAGATCTGACCAAGAAGTTCTTCAAAGCTCTGCACCTCTTCCAAACGGTCCCAGATAAAGGCACCAACATCTGACAATGTGATAAGACCATGGAAACCTTCGGCAGTCTTACCGGTCGGTATCAGGATGATTTCATCGGCTACGACTCTTTTCTCAAACTCAGCTATTTTCTTCATGTTTCTGTTCTTGTTCTAAAATATCTACTTTTTTATGTGCCATGCGACAAAGATAATCAACACTTCCGCACATCTTCTTCTCATGGCAGGCGCCTGCATAGCAAACCTCACAAACTAGTTTCAACTTGCAATCGGCACACTCCTCATGTTTGGGAAGCTCTGTGCTAGCTGCCACCAACTGCTTCCATGCCTCAGGGACAGGGACTTGGTACAGGTCGAAACGGGGTGCTTCCATCATCACGCAAGG
>JAEEOD010000088.1 GCA_016284115.1 Bacteroidaceae bacterium | reverse complement strand
CTTGAAGACATTACGCCAGAACACGACAGCAAACTGCAGATGCTGATAGAGAACCTGCGAGAGAAGTTCAATCATCCCATTAATGGAACAAACAAGAAGGTGATCGTCTTTACGGCTTTCTCAGACACGGCAGAATATCTTTACGAGAATCTGGCTCCAGCCATTAAGGAAAAGGCAGGTCTGCATACAGGCTTAGTGACAGGTGATGCTTTGGCTTCTACTATTCCAGGTTTGAAGGCTGACTTCAACCTTATCTTGACGCTCTTTTCACCTATTTCTAAAGAGGCAGATAAACTATTGCCAAACAATCGCAATGAGATCGATGTGCTGATTGCCACAGACTGTATCTCTGAGGGTCAGAATCTTCAAGACTGCGACTATCTGATTAACTACGATATCCATTGGAACCCCGTTCGAATCATCCAGCGCTTTGGCCGAGTAGATAGAATTGGTTCGCGCAATGATGTCATCCAACTGGTGAACTATTGGCCAGACATGGAACTCGACGATTATCTGAGACTGAAAGGTCGTGTGGAGGCACGAATGACGGGCGTGAACATCACAGGTGCTGGCAATAGCAATGTGCTGCTTTCTGACGAGGAACAGGCTGACCTCGACTATCGCAAGAGCCAGTTGCAGCGTCTGCAAGAAGAGGTGGTTGACCTGGAAGATATGGATACTGGCATCAATATCATGGACTTAGGCTTGAATGAGTTTCGTCTCGACCTGTTGGCCTATATGCAGAACCATCCGGATATAGAGCATACGCCTTGGGGCATGAGTGCCGTAGTGCCAGCCTCAGAAACAGCTAAGCCTGGTGTTATCTTTATCCTGAAGAACCGTCGTTTGGTTCTCCCCCTTTCGGGGGGATCAAAGGGGGGCTCCCTCTTACATCCCTTCTATATGGTCTATCTTTCTGACGAAGGTGAGACCATCATCAATCACTTGTCGCCCAAGAAACTGCTCGACATCATGCGCCTGAGTTGTAAGGGCAAGACAGAACCTATCATTGAACTCTGTCGGCAGGTGAATCGCGAGACGCAGAATGGCAGGAAGATGAGTCATTATAGCGACCTGCTGGGCAAGGCAGTAGCAAGCATTGTGGAGCAGAAAGAACAAAGCGACATCGATAGTCTTTTCTCCTTTGGCGAGACAACGGCTTTAGTGGGAGATATTCGTGGATTAGATGACTTCGAACTCATCTGTTTCCTGATAATTAAGGAAGGAGGTGAGCGTGGATAATATTCTCAACTTCCCAACCACGACCATTGTGGATAGCTTGGTGCCGAAGACCAAGTTCTATCGCTTTATGGAGGTGAATCCTCGCATGAAAACGCACTTCGTGAACGATGTGGAATCCATTCGTTGGCTTTACAAGCTATCACCTGATACGCTGAATGTGACAGCATCAGACGATATGAAGGAAATCGAGGTGTTTGTGGCAACGCTAAAAGAAGCGGATTGTCCTACAGATCTCTTCACTTTCATTGATACCCACATGCCTCGTCATTTGGTATTTATTCTGTTGCATGGAAGGAACAGCATGTTGCTCATCAACTACAAACAATGGCGAGACGATACGCATACGCAGTTCAAGATTACCCAAATGTTTGCCTCGCCTTGGGTGTCAACAACCAGCCTCCAGCTTAACATAGATGGTCAGTCTTTGCCACGAATTTATGACAATTTTGTGGCACAAATCTCTGGCATTGGTGAACATCGTGCTGGTAGCATGGAGGAGATTGTGGCTTTGCGTCAACAGATTGCCAAACAGGAGGTAGAACTAAAGAAGTTAGAGAAACGTATGCGTCGCGAGCCTCAAGTAGATGTACAAATGGAGATGCATAAACAAGTACGCCAGATGCGGAAGCAACTGGCGGAAGTGAAAGAACAATTGGAGGGTTTAAGCGTATGAAACTATTCTATAGTTCTAAAATAGTACAACAGGAAGTCACGAGAAGACAACAGCGGAAGTTCACAGAACTCCCGATAGTCTTTCACGTTGTTTGTAACAAACACCTCACAATTGCCTGCCGCTGCACACTGATATTGAAGCATGTCCTCAAAATCCTTGCAGGGTTGATCTATTGCATTACGCAATTGTTGTCTGTCCATAGGAAGGACTTCTACGCATTGCTCGAAATGACCAAGGATGTTCAGAACTTCTTCCCTTGTACGTCTCTTCTTTATGACATAGGCCATATTTGCAAATGTCAATGTAGAAGCATACAGAATGATTTTACCTTTAGCAGCAATATTGAAGATATTTTGTGCCAAGTCCGCCCCTTCTCGATTATCAATATAATCGATAAAGATATTCGTATCAATAAAAACCTTCTTCAT
>JAEEOD010000087.1 GCA_016284115.1 Bacteroidaceae bacterium | reverse complement strand
AGCTATGCCGCCCCTGCCGATCCTCCCACCAAGAAGGAGCTGCGCAAGGAGCAGAAGCGCATAGAGAAAGAGAAGAAGAAGGAAGAAAAACGCCTGAAGAAACTCGAGAAGCAGAAGGCCAAGAAGCAGCAGGAAGAAGTGAAATTCGACCCTGCCGATGCCACTGAAGGCGATGCCTCCAAAGCAGTATGACTGTTTCCTGGGCCAGCCGTGAGGCCATGCCCGATGTTTTAAGAGAGAATCCCAACCCATGAGGTTGTACAAATAGTTGGCGACAAGAAACAGCACACGTGGCAGTCACGTGACGCTTTCAATTATGTAGTATATCCTCCTCAGTCTGGGAAGATCGGGGAGGTTTAAAAGTAAACAACGTAAAATTAGATATATGGCAAATAAAGAACCAGGCTATGTCTACATACTGACCAACCCCAGCTTCAGGGAAGACTGGGTGAAGATTGGCAAGAGCTCGCGCCCTGTGGACGTGCGCAGTAAGGAGCTTGACAATACGGCTGTGCCACTGCCTTTCGAGATCTTTGCCACGATGAAGACGGTGAAATATAACGAGGCAGAGAAGCTGGTGCATCGCTACATCGAACGTTTCACCAACCTTCGTATTCGCAACAATCGTGAGTTCTTCAATGTGAAGCCCGAAGAAGCCTTGGAAATATTCAAGGATGTATCACTTTTGCTTGACGATGCCGAGATTGACGAAGTCTACAAGAAAGACGTCGTTGAAGAGACAGAGAAGAGTTCTAGAGCAATCCGCCGCTCAGATAGTGAAAACCGTATTTGGATGATCCCATGCAATCAGAAGTTCTTCGACTTGAAAGCATGCTTCAAGAAGTAC
This sequence comes from Bacteroidaceae bacterium, assembly GCA_016284115.1. The sequence goes on along the minus strand of JAEEOD010000087.1, from coordinate 2,579 downwards.
GGCGAAATGTACTGGTCGCAATACTTCAACTATCATAAAGGTGATACCGGCTACATGTACATGTCGAGTCCTGACAGCGCCATCATTTTCAGCATCGAAGTAGTGGATTCTGAACTGCCATATTCTGAGGTTATGGACTTCAAAAAGGAGTTCTTTATTGACAAGAGCGATTTTGAGACGTGGAAGGCACACAATCGCTTTGCACATTTTCGTATGACAGGTGAAACGAAATCATCACGCCTCAACCTTGCTCACCTGATGAGTCATGGTCTGAAGATGGCACCAAGAGGAGCATTAAATCTTTCTTATAAAGACTACGACGAATTGAGGAAATATATCGAAGACAACTTTTAGCAATGGAAACAACCAACCAGAAAGAATTCAGCGTAGAAACTGCTGACCTGAATAGGAACCTCCAATATTTCAGTGGTTCAATCCTTGTGTATTATCAAGATGTTTTGAAAGACATCGAACTATCTGTTTGTAATCTCCTGATAAAGGGACATACTTTGCTGAGCGTATCTAAGGCACTCGGCTTGACAAGAGAGCGTGTCAGGCAGATTTTTCATAAATCAATCAAAAAGATCGGGGATGCTCATCAACAAAAGCTAAATGAATTGGCAGCATTAAGGGATGAGAATGCAGAGTTGAACTACCACATTAATATCCTGAAAAAAGAATATCTTTCTGAGCAAAGTCTGAAAAATGCTGACCACACTATGAGTCAAAAAAGGCCTCTTTGTGACAATGCGAAGCGACTACTAAACACTCCTGTTCAATTTCTCCAACTTCCCCAGCGTGCCAAGAATGTTCTTAGTTCAGCCAGGGTGTCATATTTTCGTGAGATACCTCTTTTATCAGAAGAAATTCTAATAAATCGCAAGAATTGTGGCATGAAGACAATTTACGAATTAAAGGCATACTTGCACAAATACAATTTAGAACTTGGGTTGTCGTATGATGAAATCATTAATAGAATGGCAGAATTGAACGACGAAGATATCTCTGACGACAATTTCAAGTACTCTACGAGAGTAACGATGGACGAATTCGCAGCGTTCTTGTCACAGGGAAATAAACCAACTGAAGATATAGTTGAAACCAAAGACCTTGATACGTTCCAACAATCAAATAAAACAAAAAATCTGACCTTAGACGATATTTGTGGCGAAATAGGCAAAACAAAGAAGAGCAAAAAGAAATGGTCGCGCGTAGTAAAACGTATTTTACTCAAAAACAAAATCGACACATTAGAAAAACTGTTATCTCTCAAGCCTAGTGAATTTATGGAATTTGAAGGTGTAGGCAAAACAACACTTTATTACACTAGAAAGGCCATCGAGAGTTTTGGCTTTGTTTGGAGTGATGTTAAATGAGACATCTCAGTGGCATAGTATTAATTTTGTAAGAACAAACAAGATATGGCAAAGAAAGAGAACACAGCTTCAATTGGATTTGAAGAAAAGATTTGGAGAGCTGCTGATAAACTGCGTGGCAATCTTGATGCGTCTGAATACAAGGGCGTTGTGCTGGGGCTGATCTTCCTGAAATATATTAGTGATAAGTTCGAGGCTAAGTTTAAGGAGTTACAGACCGATGAATATGCAGACCCTGAGGATAAGGACGAGTATGAAGCAGACGGCATTTTCTTCGTTCCTCAAGAAGCGCGATGGGCAGTTATCCAAGAGGCAGCCCATACGTCGGAAGTTGGCGTAGTGATTGACAAGGCTCTGCGAGCCATTGAGGATGACAACCTAAAGCTGAAAGGTGTTCTCCCTTCAAACTACGCACGACCTGAATTAGACCAGCGTCGTTTGGGTGAAGTTGTGGATCTATTCTCGAATGTCAAGATGCACACCGCTGGTGACGAGAAGGATATTTTGGGTAGAGTTTATGAATACTGCTTGCAGAAGTTTGCTTCTTTGGAAGGCAAAAACGCTGGCGAATTCTATACCCCAAGCTGCATTGTGCGTACCATCGTGGAGATATTGCAGCCCTACGAGGGTCGTGTTTATGACCCATGCTGTGGCTCAGGTGGTATGTTCGTGCAGAGTGCCAAGTTCCTGACAAGTCATCAGAAAGCACTTTCTGGTATCAGTATCTACGGACAGGAAGCTAACAGCACCACATGGAAGATGGCACACATGAATGTGGCTATTCGAGGATTGGAAGCCAACTTGGGTAAGTCGTATGCCGACACCTTCTTCGATGACCAGCATCCTACATTAAAAGCTGATTTCATTATGGCAAATCCTCCCTTCAATCTTAGCGACTGGGGAGCAGACAAATTGCAGAACGACAAACGCTGGATGTATGGCCTGCCACCATCAGGCAATGCTAACTTCGCTTGGATGCAGCACATGATACATCATCTCTCGCCAACAGGACGTATTGGTTTGGTATTGGCTAATGGAGCACTTAGTTCACAAAGTGGTGGCGAGGGAACAATCCGTCAACATATCATTGAAGCTGACTTGGTAGAGGGTATTGTGGCTTTGCCGAATCAGTTGTTCTATAGCACAACCATACCTGTATCGCTGTGGTTCCTCTCTCGCAACAAACAGCAGAAAGGTAAAGTG
>JAEEOD010000086.1 GCA_016284115.1 Bacteroidaceae bacterium | reverse complement strand
GGTTTCGGACGTTTGTATGAGCCCGTGATTGGTGCGAATGGCAAGATTGCCTTCGACTCGATTGTGCCTGCTATGTTGGTGACCCTGCCAGATGTGCTGATTGCCCTTGTGGTACTTTTGGTGCTCTCGGCTTCTATGTCAACGTTAGCTTCGTTGGTGCTTACCTCATCTAGTACGATGACACTTGATCTCATCTATCGTGACAAGAAATCACTGCCAGGTGAGGTAGAAGAGGGTACCATCGATGATATCGTTTCTGAGAAGATAGAACGTCGCAAGGTGGTCGTAATGCGAGTGTTGATTATGTTCTTCATTGCCATTTCGTTGTTGATAGCCCTTAATCCTCCTACTTTCATCGCTCAGCTGATGGGTATCTCGTGGGGTGCTTTGGCAGGTGCTTTCCTGGCACCTTTCATGTTAGGCCTCTACTCTCGTAGTGTTACAACAGCCTCAGTATGGGCTTGCTTCATTTGGGGTGTTGGTCTCACTGTAATCAATATGCTCATGGGTAACCCAATAAACCCAATCAATTGCGGTGCCATTGCAATGGTAGGTGGTTTCCCTGTGGTATGGATAGTAAGTCTTTTTACCAAGAAGTTGCCGAAGAACCTGGTAGATAGTATCTTTGAATGCTATAAGAAGTAGTTAATTACCTTATACTGCTGAAAGTAATACAACTTTCCTTTTGTTTTTTTATATTTGTAAAAAAAGGGATTATGATAGAACTGAAGAATGATCAACTGGTGATTCGCATTGCTGAAAAGGGAGCTGAGCTCCAGAGTATAAAGGATAGTGAGGGAAGAGAGTATATGTGGCAGGCTGGTCCTGAGTGGCCTCGTCATTCACCTATCCTTTTCCCTATAGTTTGTAGTGTGAACAACGACACCTACGTTGTGGATGGAAACGAGTATCATCTGCCACGTCATGGTTTTGCACGAGATGCAATGTTTGGCGTTATGAATCATTGTAGCACAGATAAAAAGGTATCACTTTTACTACTGGATTCGGAGGAAACACATGAGGTGTATCCATTTGAATTCGAGCTCATAGTTACCTATGAATTGAAAGGTAACAAAATATATATTACCTGGCGTGTGGATAATTTAGATGAGCAAGAAATTCATTTTCAGATTGGCGGACATCCTGCATTCAATATGCCTGGTGGCAAACTGAAGGGTAGAATAGAATTAGACGAAGAAGAACCGATAACTACCTTGAAGACTTATCCGGATGGCAGTATTGAGATGGTGGAGGTGCCTTTGGATGCTTATAAAGGCATTATGAACATCAACAATGAATTCTTCCTTAACGATTCTGTAAAAATTCACAATTGTCAAACGAGTCGAGCCATCTTGCTAGATACCAATGGTGAACCAGCCGTTACGGTGGATTACTGTACGCCTGTCTGCGCCTTTTGGAGCCCATACGGCAAGCAGGCTCCTTTTGTTTGCATTGAACCGTGGTATGGTATTGGTGACCCTATAGGTTTCAAGGGTGAGTTTAAAGATAAGCCATTGATGAACCATCTTCTGCCTGGAGCCTCTTTTGAAGGCGGTTATTCGATTACTATTAAATAAAACCATTGAACATGATATTCGTTATTAGGGCTATTGACGGAGAAGGAAAGTTGGAGAAGCGAATGGAGGTGCGCCCCCGTCACTTCGAAGGTATGGATAGGATGAAGGAACATCTTGTTTGTGCAGGTGGCTTGCTGGATGATGCAGGAAACCTCAAAGGCTCTCTGCTTGTGATGGATTTTCAGAGCCGTCAGGAACTAGACGAGTATCTCGCTCATGAGATATACGTGGTAGAACACGTTTGGGAGCAGATTACAATTGACCAAATGAATGTAGCCTATCTTGACGGGGAGAAGGTAACTCAATAAATGCACAGTGGGTGACTTAATTGCCACTTTTCTTACTACGAATAAACAGATTCTTTGCTACGGGAGGACCGACTTTCTACTACGGGTAGAGTGCCTGTCCTCCCGTAGTAAGTAAATACCCATCTCTGATCGCATTATTTTTACAGGTAATGGGAGTATTGACTATGGGGTATAAGGAATATTTCCTATGGGGCATCGCAGTATCTCCCACGGGTCGTCGGAAGGCTTCCCATCACCCATAGCAGTATCTCCTTTACCCCCATGGTAGATACTGCGACGAGTGATAGTAGATGCTGCCCCTCCTCATAACAAAGCCTTCGTTCAAAGAAGGCGTTGTATTCCTGCATACCACACCATAACGAATATATGATACAAAAAGAATAATAAATATAACAATTGTAATTTTTTTTTTGTACTTTTGAAACACAAATTTAACTAGTATACTTTTTGTATTGTCATATACAATTATGGATCAAGAATTCAAACCAAAAATTGATCACTCAAACGAGGTAATGAAAACCGATATAATCTGCATTGGTCACATCACACATGATCGCATTATTACTCCTGACCGCGAAGTGCACATGCCAGGAGGAACATCTTTCTACTTTTCTTATGGCTTACGTCGCCTTCTGGGGGAGCGTGACGACATTAGTTATCGTCTCATTACCTCTTTGGCCGAAAAGGACATGAAGGCTGTGGATGATATGCGCCGTGAAGGCATCGAGGTTGATGTCATCCCAAGTCGCGAAACAGTGTTCTTCGAGAATATCTACGATGCTAACCTAAATAATCGCCGACAACGAGTCAGAGCTAAGGCCGATCCTTTCACTTGCGAGAAACTGGGCGCTGTCAATGCCCGATATATTGTGCTTGGAACCCTTTTGGCTGACGATTTTGATTTCTCTACCATACGCTATCTATCTAAGCGCGGTACATTAGTTGTGGATGTTCAGGGTTACTTGCGTGAGGTGCGTGGCGATAAGGTATTTGCATGTGAATGGAAAGACAAACTTGAAGCTCTTCGCTATGTCGATATCCTGAAAGTGAACGAATACGAAATAGAGGTTCTCACGGGCGAGTCAGATCAATATCGCGCCTGTGAAATGTTGGCCAAATGGGGCGTGCGCGAGGTGTTGCTTACGCTTGGCAGCTATGGTTCAGTGGTCTATGTAGATGGTCAGTTCTTTGATATACCTGCCTGCGAGCCTATTCGATTAGTAGATGCCACGGGGTGCGGTGATACGTATGTGATGGCCTATGTGCTACGCCGTTGTTTGGGCGATACACCTGAGCAGGCAGCCCTTATTGCGTCGGCCGTAGCTAGTATTAAGTTGGAAGCCTTTGGCCCTTTTTCAGGCACAATGGAAAATGCACTTCATCGGCTCAATAAATCACTCCATAACACTCTCGCCAACAACCATGCGGCGAGCAAAGATGAAAACAACAACATATCCTGCTAAAGGAATGAGGAAAGGGAGTACTAAAGAACCCGAATGATCGGCCAACAATGCCATAAGCAAGAATCCACACCCCCCAACAGGAGTCATCATCAGCAGTGACGATGCACTTTTTGTGAGAGAACTTAAACCACGAAGGGAAAGAGAGAAAATGGTAGGAAACATGATGGCTTCGAAGAAATAGTTGGCAATGAGGAGGGCAAGGGAGATTTTGTAATTGAAGATTGACAATTGACAATTCAGAAAGAGTAAAGCGATGCTTAATACAGTGCCGCATGCACACCAGTATAAGACTCGTTCAGCAGGAACACGACGCATAATCCAACTGCCAATAAAACGGCCACCCATAAAAATAAACAACGACAATCCCAAGATGTAGGAGGCATTGGCTGCCGAAAGCCACCCCATGCCAGTTGTGAAGTTCACAAAGTAGCTGTTGATGCTTATCTCACTCACTTCGTAGCTTAGTAAGGCAAAGAGTCCAAAAAGGAATGTGCGATTCTGGATGAGTTGACGAAGGTTTGTTAATCCAGAAGCGTTGTTATTTACTATTTCAGATTGGTTGTTGACCAATAAAGATTCTTTTTCAATTTGTATCTCTGGCAATTCAGAACGTGAGAAAATGAATGCTACCAACAGTACAATAACGCCTAGGACGATATAAGGAAGCGAAACATCGGCTCCACTTCCGCTAAAGAGCAATCCACCAACCACAATCGGGGCAATGGCCGAGCCCAAGCCGTTGAACGATTGAGAAAGATTGAGACGACTGCTAGCTGTTTCACAAGGACCTAGTTCGGTGGAGTATGGGTTAGCAGCAGTTTCTAGGAACACGAGACCGCTGGCAATGACGAAGAGTGCTACGAGATATGCTGAGTATGAATTTGTCCATGTGCCTGGAACGAAAAGGAAGGCTCCAACGGCATAGAGCAACAATCCCACGACAACGCCGCGTTTATAGCCCATCTTGTTAATGAGCAGGCCTGCTGGAATGGCCATGAGGAAGTAGCCTAGATAGGTAGTTACCTGTATGAACGACGACTGGGTAATGGTGATGTTCAATTCGGTTTGGAAGTGCTTGTTAAGCACGTCTAATATAGCACGGGCAAATCCCCAAAGGAAAAACAATGAGGTGATGAGAACGAAAGGAACGGCATAGCGGCGTTCGGTGAGGGAGGCGTGTGATTTAGGAATCATATGCGAGTGGAGAATTTGTGTTTATAATACATTATCGATTTATTTCCCCACGCAGAATGTGACAAGGGAATTTTGTAAAGCATTGATAATCAATCATCTAGTATTAAATATCGAGGGGCAGATTTTGCATCGGGGGACGCAATAGGACCGGAAAAATGATAAAAAACGACAATTTTTGCCACAC
>JAEEOD010000085.1 GCA_016284115.1 Bacteroidaceae bacterium | reverse complement strand
CAATGTCGTTCTTGTATTCGTCAAGGTGCATGATGGCATCTTCGGCCTGTGACAAGACAGTAGCAAGACTCGGCATCGTAGATGTACGAAGGTTCGGATGATCACCATTATACACGAACACACTTTGTAGCAGTTCACCAAAGGCAGTCTTTCCAGTTCCCTTTGGACCAAACAAGAAGAGTGTGGGGAACTCTCGGCGATGACGAATGATAATATCACGAAAGAGGCATACCACTATGAAGCAGATGCCGATGATGGCATTGTCGCCATAGACCAACCGCATTTGTGTGGCAAACTGGAAGAAACGCACTTTGCTCTCTGGCAGATGAATGAACTTCTGCTCAAAGAGGAACTTCTCGCTATTATCTTCATTCATCTTGGAGAAGGCAGGAAGATAGAATGAGCCTAACGGATTTCCCAATCGCACAATGCCCTCTTCGTTTACCGGATGCCATTCACCATTGAGAATGATGCCGTTCCCAAAAGCGAAGAAGCCAATCTTCTGCCATCCAAGAGTGGAGATCTTAGTGATGACCTCCATACTGGAGTAGAGGATGCCTCGCAACTTGTTGAACTTGGCTGATGTGCCGTACCACATGAAGTTTACTTCACGTTCAATACGGTTACGGAACTTCTGCAACACAGTCATTTCCTCTATGCTGAACTCTATACGAACTTCAAAGCCCATGACATTCCGCAAGATGAATACGCGAGATGCAGATGAACCGTCACGAATCAGGTAGAGGGGAATCATGATGAAGTTGGAGATTTCTTTTTCGCCCTCCTTGCTGTAGCCGTAATAGCAGTTGTTGCCAACCTTAATCTCCGTGCCTTTGAAAAGGGCAGCATATTCTTCATCATTTAAGGCAGAACTGATAACTGGGGCTGGCATGGATTGTATGCCCATGATTTCACGCTTCCACATATCTTCATGTCCATAGACACTGATGAGTTTATCCGTGTATGACTCTTGGAGAACCATGTCAGGAATAACCTTCACAAGCTCAGCTATCTCATGGATGGCTTTCGCTTGTTGGGGGATGTCCTCACCGGTTGTACTTATCAGCTTATTGGCATACCATATCACGAAGTCTTGCTTGGGCAGGTCATCCAGTTTGTCCTTTGATGTTATGTAAGAGTCAGGATCACTCTTTCCTTTTGAAGAAGGTATCTCCTGTACCGTGACCGTGAATCCTAATGACAAAGCCAACTTTCCTGTGCGCATAGCACTGGCGAAACCAACACCAAGCAGATTCCTCTCTTTGGGGACATCACTGTCAGGTATGATGTTAAGCTTAGAAGTGATGCGTTTCAGAATGGTTAGTTGTGGTTCCGTCATGGAGGCACTAAGCGGCGCAACAGTATTTGCAACCCCTATAGCCTGTAATCGCATTACATCAGGAGCACCCTCTACCAAGTTCATCTCTCCAACTTTTGATGCATCACTCAAAGCCACATCTATTCCGAACAGGCTTTTACCTTTGTCATATACAATAGACGTAGGGGAATTGATGTACTTGGGGCTTTTAGGGTCACTATCAGTCAAGTCTGGGATAATCCGAGCAATGAAAGCGATGGTGTGTCGATGCTTGTCACGGATAGGAATCATAATCCGACCACGAAAAGCGTCATAAACATCCTCTCCATCCTTTCTTTTCTTGATGAGTCCCAATTCTAACAATAGTTCTTTGTCAAGTCCTTTGTTTTTAGCCCATTGAGAAAAACAATCCCAACTGTTGTTGGCATAGCCAACGCCAAATGAACGAATGAAGTCTTGTGGCCAACGACTTGTCGCATAAAAAAGAGCCTTGCGCGCTTCGTCTGTATCGGCAAATAGATTCTCTGCATAATACTTAGATGCATAGTCATTAATAATGAACATAGACTCACGTTTGCGCTGGTCTTCATCATAAACAGATGAATAAGAATCTTCAGGAATCTTTACGTCATACTTCTTTGCCAGCATCTGTATTGCTTCCACGAAAGAGATTTTCAAATGCTCTTGCAAGAAAGCAATCACATCGCCAGAGGCATCACAAGCGAAACACTTGTAAATACCTTTTGCAGAGTTGACCGTCAGCGATGGTGTAGTATCGTTGTGGAAAGGGCATAGTCCTATATAGTTCTGTCCCCTCTTGCTCAGGTGAACATGTTCA
>JAEEOD010000084.1 GCA_016284115.1 Bacteroidaceae bacterium | reverse complement strand
GCACCTCAACCATAGGCAGAACCTGTTTAATCAGCTCGCGCTCCGTAGGGTTGTCATCCACAAACACGAAACTGTCAAGTCCGATGTTCAGTTCCTCCGCCAGTTCCTTGATGTTTGTAGCCTTGTCTGTCCAGTTGATGCGCCAAGTGGCAAAGTTGTCTTTCTTTAACACCATAAACGGGTTCTTCTCCCAAGCCTCCAACACATCCTCCTCGTTGTTCTTCGAGCAGACAGTAAGTATCACACCGCTCTTGCTCAGTTCCAACAACGCATCTTGGAAGTAGTGGAACGCCTTTCCTGGATAGTCACCACCGAGTTTGATGCCCTCGATACCGTCCTCTCCCAAGACACCACCCCACAGGGTATTGTCAAGATCAAGCACCAGACATTTCTTCCGCTTCAGGGCAATCTCTTCCAACTTCCGTTGCCACCAGTTCATAAATGGCTTGGTTACTTTCGGATTCATGCCCATCTGTGAAATAAACCAGAATTTCCAGTCGAACACCTCTACTGACGGATATTGCCGTGTGAACTCACGTATGTCCAGCAGTTTCACATTCTGATTCTCTTCCTCTGCCTGCACCAGTGCCATGTTATAGTCTGCCACCGCTGCCATCAGCTCAGTGCCAGATGTGAATGGCACTACGTAGGCGTTCTCGTCCATCGTCAGTGCAATAAATGGCTTGGTTTTATCTACCTGTGCCAGCACAAACTGTAGCTTCTGGGCATACCCACGGATTTCAGCACACAGCTGTTCAATGTCATATTTCACAGGCATCTGGTAGAACCACACATAGCCGTCCACATCCGTTGGGACGTAGGAGATGTCATCGTAACCACTAAACTGGTAGTCCTTCGGAAAGAACCGCTCCACAGTATTGTTTCGGAGAACGAACATTGAGAAGTATTTTGATTAGTATTCAGTTAGTTCTGATATTGCACATTTACTTAGGTCAAGCATCACACTACCCCAAGAGAGTCCGGCTCCAAAACCTGACAATATTACTCTTTCTCTCTTTGCATAACCGTTTTTCATTTCAGAAACAATGGTTAGGGGGATTGATGCCGAACTTGTGTTACCGAAACGCCGAAGGCTATATGGCGTTTTGCTTGCATCCATCTTCAACTTTTTGCTGAAGAAGTCCGTCATGAACTTGTTGGCCTGATGGTATATCAGCACATCAATCTGCTCAATTGACATTTCACATTCTGCGAGCAGCCGTTTGATGTCTTTTGGCTCTTCACGCATTCCAAAGTTAAAAACATCCATGCCGTCCATTCGGAACTGTTCGCCAGTACGAATACTGCCATCAGTATCTTCAACCTCTTTCAATCCTTCTGCGCAACTCTGGTTCCTGAATCCACCATAAGGAACATTCATTACCATTGCTCCAGAACCGTCGCAGTGCAGAGAGAATACAGCCTTACCATAATCACCTGGCTCTATCAGCGTTGCTGTGCCAGCATCACCAAATAATGGGGTGTTGACCTTATCGTGCTTTGAAACAATCTTTGACATAGTTTCGCCAACCAACAGCAGCACACGCAGTCCCATATTAGCGTATGCGTATGCAGTTGAAAGACCATACACATAGCCAGAGCAAGCCAAGTTGATGTCGAAGGCTATCGTTTCCTTCATCAATCCCAGACGATGTTGCAGGATAGGAGCAGTAGCTGGCTGGTGAAAATCGGAGGTCTGACTAACGAACAGTAAGGCTCCTATACTTTCAGGTTCTACATCGTAATCTTTCATCAACTGCTGTGCGGCTTTGAAACAAAGGTCGCTGGTGCAACAGCCTGCATCTGCAATGCGTCTTTCTTCGATGCCTATATTATTAATTGTTTTCTCTATCTCTTCGTCGGGAATGAGATAACCTAAGTCTCGGTTACTCACCACCGTTTTTGGCACACATGCGCTTATAGCCCTGATGCCAATATTATCAAATTTTAATATAGCCATCGTTTTATAACAATGTATAACCACCGTCGATTACCAGTTCTGTTCCTGTTACAAAACTACTGGCATCGGACAGCAGGTAAATGATACCATTTGCCATATCCTCTGGCGTACCAAACCTCTTAAGCGGGAAGGTCTTGGCCACTTCTGCCAATGATTCTTCCGTCACATTCTCTGTTCTGATAAGTGGCGTATCTGTTGTTCCAGGTAGAATACAGTTAACTCTGATTTTCTTTGAGGCAAGGTCTATGGCCATATTCCTGGCCATACCCACCAGTGCACTCTTTCCCGCCGAATACACAGAGTTTCCTGCATGAACGACTCTAGGCCCGTCAACCGACGCGACGAAAACAACAGAACCACCTTTGTTCAGTTTTTTTGCTTTTATCAGGCTTTTTGTCAGCAGTACAGGGCCGAAGAAGTTGATGTTGAAAACTTTATCTAACTCCTCACGACTTACAAACATAAATGGATTCATATTTGCGATACCAGCACAGTTGGCTATGCCATCCAGTGCTGGAGTATTTGCCAGCAAATCAGCCCATGTGCTATCGTCAGCCAAGTTGAGTGAAAATGAAGCATGGCCTGAACCTTCAAGCTCGCTCATCGTAACTGCCAGACCTTCTGCATTAAAATCTGCGGCAACAATAGTCGCACCCATTTTGGCACAAGCGATGGCCGTTGCCTTACCCATGCCAGAAGCAGCACCTGTGACAAGGATTTTTTTACCTTCTATTGTAAATGGATTAAACATATTTCTATCTTTTGAATTTATAACACTGTAAAACCACCATCTATCACCAACCCCGTACCGGTAGTGAATGTACTGGCATCTGAAAGGAAGTAGATTGCACCATACGCTATCTCCTCTGGTCGTGCATAACGTCCCATCGGATAGCTCTTCATGTCTTGCTCCAATTGCTCTTGGGTGATACTTTCTCCATGAATAAGCGGCGTTTCTGTCTGGCCTGGCATCAGATAGTTCACTCTGATTCCTTTCGAGGCCAATTCAACAGCCATACCACGTGCTATAGATGCGATGGCACTCTTGGTGGCACTATAGGTACTGTTGCCTATATGCACGTTGACAGGACCATCCACAGAAGAAAAAAATACTATCGAGCCTCCTTTTCTAATGAGCTTCTTCTTTAGTAAAAGCCTTGTAAACTCTACTGGAGCAAAGAAATTCACCTCAAAGATATTGCGAATCTTCTCTGGGGTGGCAAATTGGAAAAGCGTTGTAGAAGCAATGCCTGCAGCATTAACGACACCATCCAATTTTGGAAGTTTCTCAAGCAAACATTTGACATCATCTTCCTGTGTCAAATCCACGGAGAACTGTAGGCTATCTTTAGTCTCTAATTTGTCGTAGGTTTCCTGAAGACGCTCAGTGTTACGTCCTAAAGCAATGACTGTAGCACCAAGTTTTGAGCATTCGATAGCTGTTGATTTACCTATCCCGGAAGAGGCGCCTGTTACTAGGATGATTTTACCATCCAATGAAAATGGATTATACATCTTATATCTCTATCAAGTCGGGTACAACAATATTATCCGTTTCAAAGTACACACTGCCCCATGACAGACCAACGCCAAAAGCACAGCCAATATTGTTCTGGTGACTTGTGCTAAGTTCTTTCTTCTTTCGTACAACCATTGTCAGAGGAATAGTTGCGCAAGAAGTGTTACCGAAGTAGTCCATCGAAACGGGGCACTTATCTTCATCGACCTTTAGTTTCTTCCGAATCTTATCCGTAATCAGCTTATTGGCCTGATGCAGGAAGAAAGAGTCAACACTCTCAATAGCGACACCGAAGTGTTCACACAATCCTTTTATACTCTTGGGTCCTTTGGTAATGGCAAATGAAAATACGCTCAAGCCATCCATACGGGCATGAATACCTTGGGCATATCCACCTTCAACTTCCTGCCAGTCAAGTGTCTTTTTATTGAATGGATTTCTGTACCCTCCTTCGGGAACGATGATGGCATCCTTGCCTGAACCGTCAGTTCCAAGGTGGAATTTTATGCCTTCAGAAGATTCGTCATAAACCAACGCTGTACAAGTACCGGCATCACCGAATAGCGGGAAGTCGCTTCTATTACGGGGTGAGTTGGTACGGGTTCCCAAATCACCAACCAACAGCAACGCCTTTTTCACACCGCCATTGGAGATGAGCGAGGATACCATTGACATCCCATACACCCAGCCCGAACAACCGAGCGAAACATCCAATGCCATACATTCTGACGGCAGTCCAAGTCTGTCTTGAAGCACACAAGACGTTGCAGGCAATATATAATCCGGAGTCTGTGAAACGAATACCAAGGCTTCAATCTCGTTCTTTTCCCATTCTAGGTCAGCAATCAACTTTTCTGCCGCCTCATAGCACAAGTCAGAGGAACATAGTCCTTCCGGAGCGATGCGCTTCTGAAAGATGCCAATCTGCTGAATCAGAT
>JAEEOD010000083.1 GCA_016284115.1 Bacteroidaceae bacterium | reverse complement strand
AACCTGGGTTATATAGCCTTTCATGTGGTCACCAATCTCCAGTTCCCGGAATATCTGATTGTCGTACACAAGTCCTTGGTATTTATTATCAATAATTACTTTGTAGCCCATGTTGGTATGTTGCCACACCAATAACTCCACTTCATCATCGGGAGCATAGGGAGGTCGTTCTGTGGAAAGGTATTTCTCTACTTTGGCTGACGCCATGATTCGGAAACTCTCAGGGTCGACATGGGTATGTATGATATAACTACGCCCTACCTCCATCTTCCGACGTTGCTCACGGAAGGGACAGAATAAATCCTTCATCAGGCCCCAATCAAGGAATGCACCATACTGATTTACCCACGATACCTGCAAGTAAGCAAACTCACCCACCTGTACATAGGGTTTGAGTGTAGTAGCTATCAGACGTTCTTCATTGTCAAGATAGATAAACACATCTATCTCTTGTCCAATCTCATAGTTATAAGGCACATAACGTGCAGGAAGCAGGATTTCTCCCTCTTCTCCTCCATCGAGATAAAGGCCAAAATCAACCTCCTTGACAATCTTCAAATGGTTGAATTTTCCAAGTTCTATCGGCATAACCTATATTTTTCTACGAAGATACACCAAAGTTTGAATAAAACCAAATTTTTCGTCTATCTCGTTTGCCGTATCGAAAAAACTATTTAACTTTGCATTCACTTTTCAAAACACTGGTGTCATAGCTCAGTTGGTAGAGCAAAGGACTGAAAATCCTTGTGTCCCCGGTTCGATTCCTGGTGACACCACAAACAGATGTTTGTAATGATTCGGAAAGTAGCGCAGTTGGTAGCGCACTACGTTCGGGACGTAGGGGTCGGGCGTTCGAGTCGCCTCTTTCCGACAAAAAAGGCTGGAAAATTCCAGCCTTTTTTGCGGCAATTTTGTCGCGACTCGGCGTAGCCCAAGCAAGCTTGGCTCTGCACTCTCTGCTCCCAAAAGTCCGACGAATCAATTAATTTCAATCTCTATCTAACAAATCTTCTGCATTCGAAAGTGAGAGTCCAACGCTATAAATCATATTTACGTTCGATATTGTACCTGTAAGGTCCCAATCATTGCGATATTCATCAGAGGGCTTGTGATACCATGAAGCCATGGGGTATTTGTTGGGGCGACCAGCATCAACAGGATGTAAACCATTCTCTACCACTACGGCAGGAACACCCTTCTTTACGAAATTGTAGTGGTCAGAACGGAAGAACCAGCCATCAGAGTTATCATCATCAAAGAAGATAGTCCTACCCTGTGCAGCAGCTGCTGCTACATAATAATCGTCCAAGTCCGTTTCGCCACCACCTAATATCACTACGTCACTGGTAAGTTCAGCAGGACCTATACTCTCAAAGTTCAGACAAGCCGACGTCCTGTTCATCGGGATAGCAGGATGGTTGCAATAGTATTCAGAGCCAAAGAGGCCACTCTCTTCAGATGAAGGGAAAAGGAAAAGCACACTGCGGCGGGGTGCCTCAGGCAACTCCTTGAACTTCTTAGCTGTAAGTAAAGCACCTGCCATACCCGAAGCATTATCAGCCGCACCATTATAAATAGAGTCGCCCCGCTCATCAGGAGTTCCTATTCCTAAGTGATCCCAATGCGCATTCATCACGACCACCTCATCAGGTTTGTCTGTGCCACGTAAAATACCACCCACATTGTGCGTTTGCTGTATATCATAAGTAACTGCCATCTTTACGTCACCTTTTGCCTTGAGGGAAAAACTTTTAAAACCTGGTCTTTTTGCTGCAGACAAAACTTCGTCCATATTCAATCCAGCAGCGACAAAGAGCTTTCGGGCACCATCTTCATGGAGCCATCCTTTGATAGCCAATTCGTCAGCATTGCGGGTTTCAGGATTATAGAGTGCCAGGTTATCCTCCATGTGACCATTCACACACACATGCCACCCATAACTAGCCGCTTCAGTGTTATGTAATACTAAGCAACCAGCTGCACCTTGTCGACGTGCCTCTTCAAACTTATAGAGCCAACGGCCATAATATGTCATATTACGCCCACGGAAAAGTTTGCTGTCATAATAGCCAGGGTCGTTCACCATAGCAATCACAATCTTACCCTTCACATCAATATCAGCATAGTCATCCCACCCATATTCGGGAGCATGGATACCAAAGCCCACAAACACATACTCTGCCTTGGGGATTTCCACCTTATCCGTTGCACGAGCTGTCCACACCACCACATCATCAGGATAACGCAACTCGGTTTTCTTCTTACCTTTAACAGCCAACTTGTTACCTTGCGGTTTGGCAGTAACGGCAATCATCTCAAAAGGCTGATACCAACTTCCGTTAAATGCAGGTTCCAAACCTAATTGTTCCAACTGCTCAGCTAAGTATTTTATCGTCTTGTCCTCGTAGGGAGTCATCGGTTTACGACCTCCCAGTTCATCTGAAGCGATAGCCTTAATCCACTTTCTTAGCAACTGTTCATCAGCTAATCGAGCAGGTTTGTCTGGTGTAGCAAGTTCATCTAATGCAGCAGCCAAATCTTTCCGATAATCCTCACATGCCTGCAAGCGGGCAAAAGTGGCCGAAGTCATCAGACGGGCAGCATCCACATCGCTCTGCCAATGGTAGTTGGCAATTACACGACTTTGTCCCCACTCATAACCATATGATAACAACGTGTCTTGCCGTTCTGGATTCAACTGAGCCAGAACCAATGCCATACCCCATCCACGAGAAGTATGACCAGATGGGTAAGATCCCGTATTACGTTCTTCTTCCTCATCCTCTGGAATCAAGGTACCCTCATTGAAATATACATAAGGGCGCAGACGCATATACTCTTTCTTAGGCTTCTCTGCCGCTAAACGAAAAGTGACAATACTGCGTTCCAGCAGATGTATCGTCTTTGGAGTGGCTTCCTTTGACAACTCCTTGCCGAAAGCACCACTGAAAGCCTTCGCCATTTTTTTTACGCTAGTCGTTCCATCAAAAATCGCTCTGCGGGTACGTTCACTCGGTTGGAGTGCTCTTGCCCAATCGTGTATTGCCTTGTCAGCCTCAAACAGAGGAGAATTCTCAGCAGGAGGAGGGGGCAGGAACGAAAGGATATCAGGTAGGTCACTGGCCTTCAAATAAGGTTGCACATTTTGTGACCATCCTGCTGTGATGCTTACAAACAGTACCAACAAAGTTAGCATCATGCATCTCGAGGATTGTTTCATATATTATTTCTTATTTAGTTGTTATCTTTCATATGTCCAAGAGCCATCCAGCATCACACGCTGCACCTGCCAATTGTTGTCAAATACCACAAAGTTAGCCATATAGCCAGGCTCCAGCAAACCTACGTTCTTATCAATACCCAACACCTTAGCTGGGTAATAGGAAGCCATCTGCACAGCCTTTTTCAAAGAAATACCCACATGCTCTACGCAGTTTCTCACAGCCTTCATCATGCTCAACGCTGAGCCACAGATAATTTTCCTTCCATCAACAGCTGTACGCACAAAGCAATCTTGCGCACTATCGTAGCTTACATTCATAGCTGCACAATCAGTAAACCTGTCGGTAAAAAGATACAATGACTCGGGCATGAACTCATAGGCCATCCTTACCATCTCGTAAGAAACATGAACGCCATCGACAATAATGCCTGTCATAGGCTTCATGTGAAAAATAGCAGGTATATGACCAGGTTTGCGGTGATGCATAGGAGGCATACCATTATATAAATGAGTTACTGAATGGCGGGGTTTCTCCAAAAAGCTCAAAGTTTCCTCATAGCCTGCAGCACTATGCGCAAACGACACCCTGATACCTTTAGCCTCCAGATATTCCACCTGCTTGTTTGTAATCCTTTCAGGGGAAACAGACATCATACTGACATAATGGTTAGGGTGACCAAACAAAGCATCTAACTCATCACCAGTGCAATCCCTCACACAGTCTTCACGATGCGCCCCTCGATATTCCATACTGAAAAAGGGACCTTCCAAATGCATGCCTATGAAATTGGAAGGTAAATCTGAAGAATGATTCTGCATAG
>JAEEOD010000082.1 GCA_016284115.1 Bacteroidaceae bacterium | reverse complement strand
TATTACCCGAACACCTCCTTTATGTTAAAATATACTAAACACTACTCGTAAACAAGTTTGAACCAATAATAAGACTTATTTTTGTAGTGAATAAAAATTTAGTTTAATCATCAACATAAATAAAGGTATGAACGTACAAATAGAAGATAGTTGGAAGGCGAGGCTACAAAGTGAGTTCGATAAGCCTTATTTCGAGCAGCTCACTGATTTTGTGCGTTCGGAATACCAACACTATCGTATCTATCCCCCTGGGAAGCTCATTTTCAATGCTTTCAACCTTTGTCCGTTTGATAAGGTGAAGGTGGTGCTTATCGGTCAAGACCCTTATCACGAGCCAGGACAGGCACATGGGCTGTGCTTCTCTGTTAACGATGGGGTAGATTTTCCTCCCTCATTGGTCAATATCTTCAAGGAGATTCACGATGACACAGGTGCGCCAATTCCTTCAAGCGGCAACCTCACTCGCTGGGCACAACAAGGTGTGCTGTTGCTCAATGCCACTCTGACAGTAAGAGAGCATCAAGCTGGTTCGCATCAAAACAAAGGTTGGGAAACATTTACAGATTCAGTAATTCGTACCATCGATGCTGAGAAAGAGCATGTAGTATTCATACTTTGGGGTAGCTATGCACAAAAGAAAGGTGCCTTCATCAACCGCCAAAAGCATTTGGTACTTACTTCAGCACACCCGTCACCTCTTTCTGCCTATCGAGGCTTCTTTGGCAACCATCACTTCAGTCTTGCCAATAACTACCTGCAACAAAAAGGTATTGCACCGATTGTTTGGTAGTTTACTAGTATTAAACGGATAGTTTACTAGTACTAAACCCCCTTCTTACTAGTATTAAACTCTACTGTTAATACCAACGGATGTTGCTCGTCGTATTACTGCGCTGATCCCACTTAAGGTCTTGCAGGATACTGGCAGTAGCACGGATGGTAAAGTTGTAGTACTTGTACTGACCAAAGGGCGAGATAGCAGCAGTCATGGTGAAGCAGTGCAAGTCACGACTGATATTGAAAGAGGTCTGCACAATCTTCTTGGTCTCGAAGTCGTAGCCAGTATTGAAATTCATCATCCACTTGTTGGTCAACTTGAGGTTTCCATTGATATTCAATGCATTCAGACTAATTTTGTAAGGATAACGCATGGTACGCTTATTGATAGGCTTAGTGCGGTCTTCACGAATATTAAAGCCTGTGCTGAGATTGACAGACCACTGGATGTTAGCCTTCTGGTAACCATCATTATCAGTTGCCGCCTGCACCTTACGCTTAGATTGAGGCACATCATCATCAAGGTCGGAACCATCATCATTATCAGGAGAATTGTCAGAACCTCTCCTACTGTCATTATCTCTGTCTTTCTTGCCAAACAGTTTCTTGAAGGTATCGTTGTTGAGGGTATAGTTAAACGAGGTGCCATACCCTTGGAATCGTCCGAAACGGCCATATGACCATTCTGTACGATTACCTACAATGACATTGCCGCTTTTATCAAATTCGTAAGCATAGGTAGCAAACGAGGTACTCATGCTGAAGGTATAGTTCTTGGTAATCTTCATGCGGAGGTTCATCGACAAGTCACTCCAAGGCTTTTCTTTAGCTGCAAAGTTGTATGAAATGCCAAAGCCCAGTTCATCAATAAGACTTACCTTATGGATGGAGTCGTTCTTGTCACGATACTTCATCTCCAGGTTATTGCTGAGGCGAAAACTCACCACGCCACTTTTGCCTCGGTTGGGAACACCAAACAAGGCACCTTCGTACATAGAATAGACCACGGTGTCAATAGGCATACCATTAAGGTCACGACGAACATAACTGTCATAATAACCATAGCGGGAAGCGCCGAAATCAGGTGTAGCACTCATCGACACCTCAGGAGTGATAATATGGCGAATCTGTATCTGCTTCTTCTTCATAAACATAGGCTGATACATACCATAGATCTTAGTGTTGACACTTATGCTACCCGTATAGTTATAAACACGATGGAAACCATAGATAGTATCGGTATTCATCACCTGTTGGTTAACAGGATCCCAATCTTTCTTAATTTTCTGCGTGTACCAACGCTCGGTATAGCTGAAATTAGGTGTAACGTTGAAGTACTTGAACAGCGTGAAAGTGGCGCTAACAGGTATCTCGTGCTTCATGCCGTTGCGCCAGTCACGGACATAGTTCTTCTTGAAAATAAGGTTGTCTTTGGTATTGATACTTGCAGAGAAACGACCGCTATAACGCATTGAAATCTTCTCATACCAACGTTCATTGCCCACTGGATGTTTGCGTTTGAAGGGGAAAATGGTAGATAGTGCAATATTCAGGTCAGGCAAGGTAATAGAGATGGATGAGTCACGTGTGGTCTGCGCGATGTTGGCTGAAAGCGAGACGTTCAACTTCTGATCAGGGAAGTTGCGCGAATAGCTCACACTAGACGTCTTGGTGTTCTGTGCCATCGCCTGTGCGTTATACAAGTTACCGATGTTGGTCTTCTCATAGCTACTGGTAGAAAAGTTTACACTGGCGGTAAACGTCGTGTTGGGATTCGCCTTGGCATCCTGACGATGTGACCATACAATCTTGAAGTCCTTAGACTCTGAATAGTCTGGCAAGCCCTTGTCACCCATCTTGGTTACCTGGTAGTTGGCTTGGAAGTTTCCCGAGTAACGATAGCGCTTCACATAGTTGGTAGTAGCATCGATGCGCCAAGAGCCCTTGGTGAAAATATCGCCTCGCAAAGCGAGGTCCATCTTATCGCTAATGGCAAAATAGTAACCACCGTTAGTCAAACCGAAACCTCGGTTGGAGTCATCCATATAGGTAGGCATCAAGATACCTGACGAATAAGTGCTGTTGAACGGGAAGAAGAAGAACGGTACTGCAATGGGCAGCGGCACATCTTCTACCACCAAATAAGCAGGGCCCGTCACCACATTTTTTTTAGGACGCACCTTGGCATAAGTCATCTGCATATAGAAATGTGGATGGTCATGG
>JAEEOD010000081.1 GCA_016284115.1 Bacteroidaceae bacterium | reverse complement strand
CATTCATGAGGCTGCAATCGTCCGCTCCTGATCTTATCGCTTTCAATTTCACAAGTATTGGCAATGAGGCGGTTTACCAACTGCAGGTTACTCATTTCCAATGAAAAGAAAGCCACAGGATACTTGTAATTAACTGCCATATTCTTTGCCATCGACAATACGAATGCAGTCTTACCCATAGCAGGACGAGCAGCAATAATCACCAAATCGGAATTCTGCCAACCAGATGTAATTTTGTCCAAATCATGATAACCTGTTTCGAGACCACTCAATCCTGTGGTACGAGAAGCAGCAGACTGAATCTGTTTATACGCCTCCTCAACAATAGGATTGATTTGTGTATAGTCTTTCTTGAGATTCTGCTGAGAGATTTCAAACAGCTTGCCTTCAGCCTCCTGCATGAGGTCATCCACATCTTGAGTTTCGTCAAAAGCCTTACTCTGTATGGTATTTGAGTAAGTGATAAGTTCTCTGGCAAGTGCTTTCTGTGCAATGATTCTGGCATGAAACTCCACATGGGCAGCAGATGCCACCTTGCTGGTAAGTTGGGTAATGTAGAAAGGTCCACCCACTTCCTCTAGTGTACCCTCTTTTTCCAACTCGTTCTTTACAGTAAGCAAGTCAATAGGTTGCTGGCTGATGGCCAAGTTGGTAATTGCGGTATAAAGCAACTGGTGCCGATGCTCGTAAAACGATTGAGGACGCAACAACTCGCTTATTAGTGAATAAGCGTCTTTTTCTATCATTAACGCTCCCAATACCGCTTCCTCTAAATCAGTCGCTTGGGGTGGAATCCTTCCATAATCATTGACAGGTTGGGCGCTACTTGTACGTTGTCCCCTGCCTCTTCGTGTCTGTTCTGCCATAATTCAATTCCTTTTTTGTGATGACAAAGGTAACATCTTATTTTGAAATTCCACGTCATTTATGAAGAGAAGTTATCAAGAAGTTATTAACTTTGCGGTTGATAACTAAAAACGATATCAGACGTGACTTTCGCTATTCTATAGCAAACGTATAAATGTTGTGGTCAATAACTTGAAATAACAAATTATGATAGCCTTTCCGAACTGCAAGATTAATTTAGGATTAAATATCGTGAACCGTCGTCCCGATGGATATCATGATTTGGAAACTGCATTCTATCCTGTGAAAGGACTGTACGATGCCCTAGAAATAACCGCTATTGCAGATTCCGCCAACAATGGCTATATTTCCAGTGATTATGATGTATCCACGAATGAATATAGACTTAAACAGTATGGGAAGTATATCGAATGTGAACCTGAAAAGAATTTGGTAGTCAAGGCATATCTTTTGTTAAAGAATCAATTTAACAACCTCCCGGTTATAGATATCCACCTCATTAAGCATATCCCTTCTGGAGCAGGTTTAGGTGGAGGTTCTGCCGATGCAGCCTTTATGCTTAAACTACTCAACGATTTGTTTGCTTTACATCTTTCTTGTAAACAGTTAGAACATTTGGCTTCTCAATTGGGTGCTGACTGTGCTTTCTTCATTCAGAATCAGCCAACTTTTGCTAGTGGTATTGGTGATGTATTCTCCCCTATTAATTTATCGCTTAAGGGTTATCAAATCATTATCGTTAAACCAAATGTGTTTATATCCACGAAGGAGGCTTTTGCTAAGATTCAACCACCACGACCATCTGTGTCTATTATAGATATATTAAAAGCCCCCATTCATGAGTGGCGAAATCACTTGGTTAACGACTTCGAGGCAAGCATCTTTCCACAGCATCCTGAGATAGGAACCATTAAACAACAACTATACGAAAAAGGGGCTGAATATGCCTCTATGAGCGGTTCTGGCTCATCTGTTTTCGGCTTATTCAACCCCGATATCAAGCTACCTGAGCTACAGTTAAACAAAGATTACTTCATATATAAAGGAGTTTTATTATAACAACATACCAAAAGCTCGTCTCTGCAAGAGATAGATTAAACAAATACAGCATCTATTTCAGTTGCTGGTTGCTCTAAAATTGCTTCAGTGTGGAATTTTTGGTAGTAGTTAAATTCATGATCTGCAAAGTTTGCTGCCATAGGAATCAGCGTTGAAATAGCAACACCTAACGCAAGTATCCAAACGATAATCAATGTAACCACTGCTCCAGTTGACATTGACTTTTCTGGTTTGCTCAACAACTTGTGCAACAACATATAAAGTGGTATTGCAAGAACCAGTATCGTAGCTCCGGCAAAGGTCCACTGTATCCATGCAGGCACGGTTCCTAGCATACTCACAAACTCAGGATCAAGACCTAATCCCACAAATGCAGAACCCATACCAAATACGGCAGCCCCCAATGAAATGCCCAAAGCAACCAACACACAAAGCAGTATAGAACCAAATATCAAAGCTAAGAATCCCAAGAATGAGAAGAAGCAAACCTTAACGAAAGTAGTCAAGCATCCACCTGCCTTGCGTTGGTTTTCAGGATCATTTACAAACTGCTTTGCACGGTTCACGCCCTGCATCAGTTCCTCATTAATAGAATTAGGAGTTACTCGCTTACCTTTCATCTGTAAACGCTCTTCCGCTGTCTTTGCTTCTGGAATCAAAGCCCAACATACAGCATAGACAACCACCAAAATAGCATGAGAGAAAAATACCAACAG
>JAEEOD010000080.1 GCA_016284115.1 Bacteroidaceae bacterium | reverse complement strand
AAGAATCCAGCCTTTTTTGCGGAAGCTGGGGGATTCGAACCCCCGGTACGGTTACCCGTACGGCAGTTTAGCAAACTGCTGGTTTCAGCCACTCACCCAAACTTCCAATCCGCACTTGCTCTCAAATGCGGTGCAAATGTATGGCAAAGTTTTGGCATTAGCAAATTTTTACTGATATTTTTTTCGCATAGCCTTACTATACTTCATTCTATGGCCATATCCTCCGCTGTAAAGCAAAGCGGCAGCAAATCTTCCACTCGATCCAACTCATAGGTATATTCGGTTCCATATAGTAAGATACGCAAAGGTCTTTTCCCACGCCATTGACTCTCTAACATCACTTGACGACAAGCTCCGCAGGGAGATACGGGTTGTTCGACAAACTCGCCACTTTCGTTGCGGGCAGCAATGGCGATGGTGGTTATTGCCACATCAGGGTATTGTGAGTTGGCGAAAAAGAGAGTGGTGCGCTCGGCACAGAGACCAGAAGGATAGGCGGCATTTTCTTGGTTAGAGCCACACACCGTTTCTCCATTTTCTAACAGTACAGCTGCACCTACCGAGAAATGCGAGTAGGGGGCGTAGCTATGATAGGTCATCTCCTTAGCCTTGCCAACTAACTCGCGGTCTGCATTGCTCAGCTCTTCATAGGTATATACCTTGAGGGGTATTTCAATCTTACTTTCTTTCATGGTTTCTGTATATTTTATGTTACAAATATAGGAAAGGAATTGCATATTTCAATATTTTTGCTGAATTTTGTTACCTGAAACTAAAAACTACTTATCAGCGTGAAACACATCAGACATTTTGTCATATTGGCATGTTGTATGATGATGGTTACTACTGCCACAGCGCAACGTCGCCAGACCAGTTACAACAACTACATTAAGCAATATGCTCCTCTGGCCGTAGAGCAAATGAAGCAGCACAATATACCTGCCAGTATTACCTTGGCGCAAGGACTCTTGGAAAGTGGGGCAGGCCTGAGTACTTTGTCCCTCAAGAGCAACAATCACTTTGGTATCAAATGTGGTAATGGATGGCGTGGCAAGAGTGTGCGTGCCAACGATGATGCACCCAATGAATGTTTTAGGGCTTACCGTAAGGTGGAGGACTCTTACGAAGATCATTCTTTGTTCTTAGTAGGCAACCAACGCTATTCGTCGCTGTTCAAGTTGAAGAAAACCGACTATAAAGGGTGGGCACGTGGTTTAAAGAAAGCTGGTTATGCTACTGATCCTTCGTATGCCAATAAGCTTATTACTATTATTGAGACCTACGACCTGTATAAGTATGATACCGATGGTATGAGCAAGCGAGAGGCACGTAAATGGCAGAAATTACTCAAGAAAAAACCTTGGCTTGCCAATCCTCATGAGGTCTTTATTGCCAATGGACTTGCGTATGTGATAGCTCGCGATGGTGATACTTTCCAGTTATTAGGTGGTGAGTTTGAAATTAGTTGGAAGAAACTTGTCAAGTTTAATGACCTGCAACGTGACTATACATTAGAAGAGGGAGATATCATCTACTTGAAAGAAAAGAACAAGAATACTGTCGCTGATGTGATTTATCATGAGGTGCGTGAGGGGGATTCTATGCATACCATTTCGCAAATGTACGGTGTCCGTTTGAAGACCTTGTACAAACTCAACCGTATGGCTGATGATCATATTCCTGAGATTGGTGAACGCGTTTGGTTGAAATAAAGATACGAATAATAGGGTTTTACTTACAATTTGCATTATTTTTAGATAAGATAGACTGCACCTCAACAAAAAATAAACGAGTTTATTTTGTTCTGTCTTCGGTTTGCACTATCTTTGCACGAAATTTATAATACACAATATATTTATGCCGAAAATATCCATACGTGGCACAGAGATGCCTGCATCTCCTATCAGGAAGTTGGCTCCATTGGCTTATGCTGCTAAAAGCAGGGGAGTCAAAGTGTATCACCTGAATATCGGACAGCCAGACCTGCCTACACCTAAGTGTGCAATTGATGCCATTAAGAATATCGACCGCACAATATTGGAATACAGCCCGAGTCAAGGTTACCAGAGCTTCCGTCAGAAACTTACCGGCTATTATGCTAAATATAATATTAATCTGACGGCTGATGATATTATCATCACCTCGGGAGGTTCAGAGGCAGTGTTATTTGCATTCTTGTCATGTCTAAATCCTGGTGACGAAATCATCGTACCAGAGCCTGCATATGCAAA
This sequence comes from Bacteroidaceae bacterium, assembly GCA_016284115.1. The sequence continues at coordinate 1,578 of JAEEOD010000080.1, read as the reverse complement.
CTATATGGCATTTGCTATTTCAGCAGGTGCCAAGATTCGCACCGTGACCACTACCATCGAGGAAGGTTTCTCTTTACCAAAGGTGGAAAAGTTTGAGGAGCTGATCAACGAGCGGACTCGTGCCATCCTGATTTGTAATCCCAACAACCCAACGGGTTATTTATATACGCGTCGTGAGATGAACCAGATACGTGACCTGGTGAAGAAATACGATCTTTTCCTGTTCTCTGATGAAGTGTATCGTGAGTTTATCTATACTGGCTCGCCTTACATTTCAGCTTGTCATTTGGAAGGTATCGAACAGAATGTGGTGCTGATAGACTCTGTGTCGAAACGTTATTCTGAGTGCGGTATCCGTATCGGTGCGTTGATTACTAAGAATGCACAGATACGTGCGGCTGTCATGAAGTTCTGTCAGGCTAGGTTGAGTCCTCCACTGATTGGTCAGATAGCTGCCGAGGCATCATTGGATGTGCCAGAGGAATACCTGCGTGAGACCTACGATGAATATGTGGAACGTCGCAAGTGCTTGATTGATGGGTTGAACCGCATTCCTGGGGTGTATTCTCCTATACCGATGGGCGCTTTCTATACGGTGGCTAAGTTGCCTGTGGATGACTCTGAAAAGTTCTGCATGTGGTGCTTGAATGAATTCAATTATGAGGGAGAGACGGTGATGATGGCTCCTGCATCTGGTTTCTATACTACTCCTGGCGTGGGTGTTGATGAGGTACGTATTGCATACGTGCTGAAGAAGGATGATCTGACACGGGCCTTGTTCGTGCTGCAAAAGGCATTGGAGGCTTATCCAGGAAGGACCATCTGATGAACCTGCCTTTATTCCTTGCTAAACGTATTTATAACGGACCTGCTATGTCAAGGCAGGTATCGCGTCCGGCTGTTATCATTTCTATGATTGGCATCGCCATTGGTTTGGCGGTGATGATAATTACTGTATCAGTAATTACCGGTTTTAAGAACGAAATTAGAAGCAAGGTAACAGGCTTTGCCGCCCATCTGTCAGTGGTCGATGTCAATGCGGTGATAGGTAACGAAACTACACCTATTATATTAAATGACAGTCTTCAATCGGTAATATCAAAACACCCTCAAGTGGCACATGTGCAACGTTATTCGCAAAAGGCTGGCATGATGAAGACAGTTGATTCATTCCAAGGTGTGGTGGCAAAAGGTATAGGACCTGACTATCAGACTGTTTTTTTACAGCAGCATTTATTACAAGGAGAGTTCCCTCAGTTCAATGATACGGTAGCTTCCAATTGTGTTGTCATCTCGAAGGCTTTGGCCGACAAACTGCAACTCCATGTGGGCGACAAGGTGGATACCTATTTCTTTGATGAAAGCATTAGGACGAGGAAGTTGTTAGTGGCAGGCATCTACGAAACACATTTTACTGCTTTTGATGGTCTTTATGTGTTTACTGACCTTTATACGGTGAATCGCTTAAACCATTGGGAAAACAATGAGGCTTCAGGTTTAGAGGTAATAATAAAGGATTACACCACGTTGGAGCAAACCACCTATGAAGTTGGAGCATTGCTTAATGAGTATACGGAT
>JAEEOD010000079.1 GCA_016284115.1 Bacteroidaceae bacterium | reverse complement strand
CAAAGCATATATGTTTATTCACTATAAGCCAGACTTCACAATCGATGCTCTCAATTATTAATAGAATGGTGAAGCGCTTTTTCTTCTTAACAGTCCTGTTGGCAGTTACTGCTGCTGCTAAGGCTCAAATTGGCGATTATCGTAATGAATTTGCCGTTGGCTTTAATGGCGGCTATGTGTTCAGTAATATTGGTTTCACACCAACTGTGCCGCAAAGTCAGCATACTGGTCTGACTGGAGGACTGACGCTGCGATATACTTCAGAGAAATATTTCAATAGTATCTGTGCTGTTGTTGCTGAGGTCAATTATACTCAGTTGGGATGGAAGGAAGATATCAAGACCCCAGACGATGAGCCAGTGATTAATACGGTAACTGGTTTGGCTGAATCGTATCAGCGCGATATGACATATCTTCAAATTCCTGTTTTTGCCCGTTTAGGGTGGGGACGAGAACGTCGTGGCTTGCAGTTCTTCTTTCAAGCAGGTCCGCAGCTCGGTATATTCCTAAACGAGAAAACGAAGAAGAATTTCGAGTATTCGGATATCAACCTCAGTTCACGTACTTCATCAATAATAGCCCAGGATACGATGTCAGTAGAGCATAAAGTGGACTATGGTATAGCTGCAGGTTTGGGGTTAGAGTTCTCTATACCTCATGCAGGCCATTTATTGCTTGAAGGTCGCTATTATTATGGTCTAGGCGACATCTATGGCAATTCAAAACAGGACTATTTTGCTCGCTCCAACATTAGTAACATCGTCATCAAAATGACCTATCTCTTTGATTTAGTAAAAAGTAAAAATACCAAAATTAAATAACTATGTTTGAAAACCAACCAAAAGGTCTTTATGCGTTGGCACTTGCCAACACCGGAGAACGATTCGGCTATTACACTATGTTGGCCGTCTTTGCTTTGTTTTTAAGAGCTAATTACGGCTTGACACCAGGCACAGCCGGTGTTATTTATAGCTCGTTCTTGATGTTTGTTTACTTTTTTCCACTGATTGGCGGCTTTATGGCCGACAAATTCGGATTTGGAAAAATGGTAACTACGGGTATTATCATTATGTTCCTGGGCTATCTGCTGTTGTCTGTTCCTCTTGGTGGCAACACGGTCGCACTTGTTGTGATGCTTGTAGCACTGCTGAGCATCGGTTTAGGAACCGGATTGTTCAAGGGTAACCTTCAGGTGATGGTAGGCGACCTCTACAATGATCCCCAATATGTTGATAAGCGCGATGCTGGTTTCTCTATTTTCTATATGGCTATCAATATTGGTGCCTTGTTTGCACCCACGGCGGCCATTCGTATTATGGAGTGGGCTCAGCAGAACCTCGGCGTAAGCGAGAATGACTCTTATCACTTTGCATTTGCGGTAGCTTGTGCTTCACTGATTTTGTCTATCGCCATTTATTATGCTTTCCGTAGTACTTTCCGTCATGTTGAGGGAGGTGTTAAGAAGAATGGTAATCAAGTAGAAGAAGATACACTGTCACCCTCAGAAACAAAAGAGCGTCTCATTGCTCTTCTGTTGGTATTTGGTGTTGTAGCCTTCTTCTGGATGTCTTTCCACCAGAATGGTCTTTCTTTGACATACTTTGCTAACGAATATAATGAGACTTCTGCAGACGGTTTGAAGTCAATGGCTTTCAATGTTTGGAACCTCGTTGCCATCATTATCATGGTTTATTCTGCTTTCTCACTCTTCCAGGGTAAGACTTCAAAGAGTAAGGTCATTGCAGTTGTTGCAGTTGTTGCAGCTTTAGCATTCCTTTACTACAACTATAGTCATATTGATGGTGCTGTAGAGGTGAAAGCTCCTATCTTCCAGCAGTTCAATCCTTTCTATGTAGTAGCGTTGACACCTGTGTCTTTGTCTATCTTTGGTTGGCTGGCATCACGCAATAAGGAACCTAAAGCTCCTCGAAAGATTGCGTATGGTATGATTGTTGCCGCAGTGGCCTTCTGCTTGATGCTTTATGCTTCACTGACATTGCCTTCACCTGTAGAACAGGCAAATCTTGGTGATGCTGCCCCACGTGCTTCTTCATATTGGTTGATCAGCACCTATCTCATCCTTACATTTGGTGAGCTGTTGCTTTCACCAATGGGTATTTCGTTCGTATCAAAAGTAGCACCTCCAAAGTACAAGGGCGCTTGCATGGGTGGTTGGTTCGTATCTACTGCTCTTGGCAACCAGCTTGTAATGGTTGGTGGACTCCTGTGGGGCGAACTTCCTCTTTGGACGGTATGGGCAGTGTTCGCTGGTCTTTGCCTGTTGGCATCAACCTTCATGTTCTTAATCATGAAACGACTGGAGAAAGTCTGCTAAGATGATCCTATCCCTTCTGCTGTCCTCCTTCCTTACATTCGTTGAGTTAAACTGCGAAAACCTGTTTGACACTTCTCACGATGTAGGGAAGGAGGACAGCGAGTTTCTGCCGGACGG
>JAEEOD010000078.1 GCA_016284115.1 Bacteroidaceae bacterium | reverse complement strand
GAAACGCACCCCCATCTTATCAAGAATGAGTCCGCTGAAGAAAAGCATCAGCAGGAACACATTAATCAATCCACTAGAACCAGAGAAGAAACCGTAGTCAGTGCTTGTCCACCCCAAACCACCTTCCTCTACAGGCATTTCGAGCAGCGTCTCTAAAGGTGACATGATATCATTGAGGAAATAACCCATCATCATGGCAGTTGCCACAATGACCAGTACTATCCAACGAATTATCGCCGAGTCGTTGATTTTCTTCCTCAATTCTTCCATAATATAAAAAGGAGTTAAGAACCGAAATTCTTAACTCCTAACTTTTTAAATCTATATTTATTTGATGTTTGGCTCTTCCAAACCCAAACCTTTTTTCTTATCTACAGCCTTGAGCACTAAACCCAATATCAACGCAGCCACACCCAAACAAGCCAGCATTACCAGTGGCCAGGTATAGTCAAACTGCGTTGGGTCAGTCACACCAGGATTGGTGTTGTCAAGCACCTTACCTATCAACAACGGGAACAGCCACAAACCGATATTCTGAATCCAGAAAATCAATGCGTATGCCGAACCAATAATCTTGGCATCTACCAACTTTGGCACACTTGGCCAAAGTGAAGCAGGAACCAATGAGAAGGAAGCGCCCAATACCAAGATGGTCAGATAAGCTACAATAATACCGCCCACCATATTGCCCTTGAACCCTGGCAAAATGAAAGCAAATGTCAGGTGGCAAGCAATCAACAGCAATGATCCCAATACCAACATGGAAGCAGCCTTACCCTTATGATCCACATAACTACCCAAGATAGGAGTAATACCCATCGCCAACAATGGGAATACGGCAAATACAGACTCTGCGCTCTGGCGCATATAACCCATGTAGCAGTACACCACTAAAGCAACGATCGCCAAAATCAGCAGACCATATTTCTTTGCTTTATCCTTCATGAAGTTGCTGGTAAACGATGCGATAGCCACTACCAGCATGATGATATACTGAACAATGGTTACGCTGCTGTCAGCCCAGAAAGAATTTGGATCAATCTCTGCAAAATCGAGGTTGCACTGCAGCATATTCACCGCATATTTCTGGAATGGGAAAATAGCACTATAATACAATACACAAAGCAATGATACCAACCAGAAACCTGTGCTGGTAAGAATCTGTCCCAAATCACTGATTTTAAATGGATCATCTTTCTCCTCAGCCTCTCCCGTCTGTGCATCCAACTTCTTGTCCATGAAGAAGTAAACCACCAACATGATCAAGCCAATTGCCAACAGCACTACGCCAAAAGCTACAGAACGACTTACACTGATGTCACCACCCAATTTGGCAAAGAATGGTGAGAAAATCATGCAGGTAGCCACGCCCAAACGTGCCAATGCCATCTCACTTCCCATCGCCAACGCCATCTCACGACCCTTGAACCACTTCACGATACCACGACTTACTGTGATACCTGCCATTTCACAACCACAACCAAAAATCATAAAGCCACAAGCTGCGAACTTAGCCGAAGCAGGCATTCCCTCATAGAAGGGTGAAACGCCTAGCTCATCAAAGATAGGGATGTAATTCAGGTTATTGGTAAACCATGTTTCCAATCCGCTGCCCATGAATGATTCAGAAACAGCATACCACTTGATTATCGCACCAATTAGCATCACCGCACCAGAAAGCACTGCCGTAAAGCGAACGCCCATCTTGTCGAGGATGATACCAGCGAAAATCAAGAAGAACACAAACACATTGAGGAACACCTCACTGCCCTGCATGGTGCCAAACGCTGTTGAGTCCCAGCCACGTGTCTCCTGCATCAAGTCTTTGATAGGAGATAGGATATCCATAAAGATATAGGCGAAGAACATACCTAATGCGAGGAGCAGCAAAGCTGTCCAACGCATTCCAGCAGAATCACGCAAGGTTTGTTGAATTTTGTCTGTTGTCATGACAATACTTAGTCTTCAGAAAACATCAGTTAGCTGGGGTTTCAGCTGGAGTTTCAGTAGAAGGAGCGGTAGTACCAACCGGCATGTTATAAGGATTGGTGTTAGCACTCTTCTGAGCCTGCTCCATGATAGCGTCTTGACTGCTTGAATTAGCAGAAGGCAAAGTATAAGCTGATACCACGCTGCAAATCACCATTACAGCAGCCAGTGTCCAAGTGGCCTTCTCCAAGAAATCGGTGGTTTTGCGAACACCCATAATTGCGTTAGAAGATGAAAAACCAGAGGCCAAGCCACCACCTTTTGAATTTTGAATCAACACGATGCCACACATCAAAATAGATGCCACCAGCATCAAAATAATAATTAGTAAATACATCTTTAATTATGATTTTGTTTTCTCATTAATAACTAATTTCTCCAAAAAACGAATTTGGTCTGCAAAGTAAATACTTTTTTTTGGATATTTCAAGTTTAATTTTCTAATAATTTCCAAAGCCTTGCCATATCTGCGCTGTTTGATATAGATTTTTGCCAATGTTTCGGTAAAATAGGCATCATCAAGATCTTCAACTTCAGTATCCACATTTTCAGTATCGCTGACGTTGTCTTCAGTCAAGAAATAATCTTCAGTAGTGGGTGTCAGGTCTAATCCGCTCTCTGTTGATTGTTCATCAGGCATTTCCAACAAAAAAGAATTGATAAGCGAAAGGGTACGGTCTCCTCCTGATTCTTCTTCCTTATGTTCCTCCGATGGCTTACTATCTCTAACAGGCTTCACAGCAAGCCGGTCGCCCTCGATAAGATAGTAAAGTTTGGCACGATCGGAAATAAACAATACAGATTTGCGCAATTCAGGTCCAAAAGTGTCATCGTGCAGCAGATAAAGATTCTTCAAGTACAACAGCCGAAGCGTCTGGAAGTAGGGATAACGAGCCACCATCGTACGTAATTCGTACAAAGTGCTCGTATTGAGTAATTCGGGCTGCTTAATCCACTGTATGATGTCATTGGATGTCATCTTACCAATTCGCTACCGTTGAGTTAAATATCTGTTCGGATATATCCTTCACCATCACTTCTATCAACTGATCCTGCACTGCCGTCAACAATTGAGTGGCGTCGTAAGTCTGAAACGCACTGAACGTTCTGTTCTCAAAGTCTTCTTCATGATTGGTATTATTAGTGAATGAAACGTTTACCGTCAGTGTCAAACGTACCTTAGAAGAATAGCCACTAGCATCTATAGCCTCGTTAAATTGGTTATAGCCTGTAATTTCTCCTTCAATAACAATATCCCCATTTGTGTTCACCAATGACAATCGCGTCTGACGCATGAACAAGTCCTTCATCTGATCATTCAGCGTAGTGGCAAGTGGACCATATACATAATCCGCATGGTTCTGGAAATCCACAATCTGCATAGTATGCACCTTGCTATAGTCTATTGAAGAGATAGGTGCCAAGCCTAAAGAGACCTTGCAAGCAACCATTATCACAGTCAAACTAATTAGCCATACACCATGTACCAACTTTTTATTCCAAGCCATACAACTTAATCTTTCTATATAATGTACGTTCAGAGATATTCAATTCCTTTGCTGCTGCTCTACGTCTGCCACGATTTCTCTCCAGTGCTTTCTTAATCATCTCTTTCTCCACCTCGTCTAATGACATCGCTTCCGCTTCTTCCACCGCCTCAGTATCCTGGATATTATCATCATTGTGCAAAGAAGCTGACGATCTGCCATTAACAGATGTATGCTGAATAATAGGAATGACTGTATCTGTTGTGGGCGTTGTAGGGGCATAATAAGACGTGTGAGCAGGTTCAGCAGCTACAGTTACCTGTTCTCCAGCCATGAGTTTCTTGACTACCTGTTTTAATTCGGTCACCTCATTATTAAGGTTATAGAGCATCTTATACAAAAACTCCCGTTCTCCTTCAAAACCTTGTCCAAATTCCTTTGACCCAAACAAAGCAGGCAAACGCTGACCTTGTTCCTGCTGTGGTAAATAACGTTTTAACATATCTGCCGTTACCTCACGCTCAGTTTCTATGATGGATATCTGCTCAGTTACATTCTTCAATTGTCGCACATTACCCGGCCAACGATAGTTGACCAACATACGTTTAGCCTCTTCCGTCAGTTGAATAGCAGGCATGCGGTATTTCTCGGCAAAATCAGCAGCAAACTTGCGGAACAACAAAGCAGCATCATCCCCACGCTCACGTAAAGGCGGTACCTTGATAGGCACAGTACTAAGACGATAGAACAAATCTTCACGGAATCGTCCATCGGTTATAGCCCTATCAAGATTCACATTGGTGGCCGCCACAATGCGCACATTGGTTTTCTCCACTTTGGAAGAGCCTACCCTAATGAATTCACCATTCTCCAGCACACGCAATAATCGGGCTTGTGTTGCCAATGGCAATTCACCCACCTCATCGAGGAAAATGGTACCCCCATCTGCCTCACTAAAGTAACCCTTTCGATCGCCGATAGCACCTGTAAATGCACCTTTCTCATGACCGAAAAGTTCTGAGTCGATGGTTCCCTCAGGAATGGCACCGCAGTTCACAGCAATGTATTTGCCATGTTTCCTACGACTGAATTGATGGATTATCTGAGGAAAACTTTCCTTACCCACACCACTCTCGCCTGTAATAAGCACAGAAACATCAGTCGGTGCCACCTGCATGGCGGTATCGATGGCATGTAGTAAGTTCTCATCGTTTCCAATGATGCCGAACCTTAGCTTCACTTGTTGGATTTCAGCTCTTGTCATAATGTTTCTTCCTCAGGTTCAGCCATTTGTTTAAGTTTGTCGCTATCATCGCGCCTATCGTAATACTGCTTTCGGAGCGGATTAGCTAATGCTTCTTCTTCACGGTTCCTATTGCGTAGTACATCTATGCCTAAATAAATGGCATTTCTCAATGAAGATTCATCGGCCAAACCTTTACCTGCCAATTCGTATTCCACACCATGAACAGGTGTAGCACAGATAGCAGACAATCCAGTAATGAATTTCACGCCACTATTCATACTCAGCGCCTTGAATAATCCCAAGCCCTGATCATGGTACATAGCAAAGATGCCGTCGAAATGAGTAAAGTTGCTCGTTTCTAACAGTGAGTCCACCGAATAAGGACCATAGCAAATTACTTTCTCTGCTATTAGTTCTTCCAAAGCAGGTTGGATAATCTCTAGCTCTTCCTGTCCCACTACATCGTTCAAGACTGAACCAGGATTCAGGGAAAGAACGGCAATACGAGGAGCGCTGATACCAAAGTCAACCTTCAGTGACTGGTTAAAAACAGCTATCTTATCTTTTATCAATTCTTTGGTTAGCGTAGAGGCTACCTCCTTCATCGGCACATTTTCTGTAGCTAGAGCCACACGCAAATCATCCTTCACTAATATAGATAATGCCACATCACCCTGTTCACCCAATTCCTGTTGAATAAGATTGGTCAAACCAGGGTAATTAATATCTGCCTGCTTAAATGCTAGTTCGTTAACTGGTGCCAACACCAGGACATCAGTCAATCCATCACGATATTCATCCATAGCCAACTGAATGGCATTCCATGCAGCCTTGCCAGCCTCAGCATCTGTTTTTGCAAACTCCACCTTTGTATCATCGTCATTACAAGTAACGATACTCACAGCGTTATCGGCTGCCTCGGTTGCAGACTTGACAATAGAGAAAGGCGTTTGAATATCCATCGTCTTGCGATGATAGGTAGCCACCTTGGGTGAACCGTATATAATAGGAGTACATAATTCCAACATCGTAGGGTCCTCGAATGACTTCAACGCCACTTCCCATCCTACTCCGTTGATATCTCCTTGTGTAATAGCTATTCTTATCTTCCCTTCCATAGAAAGTTTTTCTATTTATTTAGTTGATAGTATTATTCATCTTGTAGAGGAATCTGTGCATCATCCACTTTCTTGCCTGGCAGTTTGATGGTATACAGAGCTGCTTCCATGCCTCGTACCAGGTTGCGCTTTAGTTTCTCTGGTGCATATATAAAGATTTCCTCAGTAATCACTCGCTGGTTGATAGTGTCCACCCTGCTTTGAGAAACGAAAGGGCCACCCATCATGTCACCCTTCACCTTCCATAAGCCACGTGCCTCAAGCACATACTCACCTTTCAGCTTAAAAGCACGGGTGGTAACAAAGCGGGC
>JAEEOD010000077.1 GCA_016284115.1 Bacteroidaceae bacterium | reverse complement strand
CATCCTCATTCAAAGCTACTGCAATATCATGTCCTCTGTCCAAACTAATATCCCTATTAGGAACATCTACCAATCCATAAAGATCGTATATGAGAGATTTAGGCACATTTTTCTGTTCTGTGTTAATACTAATAAAAATCTGAGCACATTGTTCGGTTGTCAGTCCAACCGCTATCAGGCAGGGAAATTCCGTATTACTTAATTGGGGCGCTGCTTTAATAGCATCCCTCATACCTGCAATACGATGCTGACCGTCTAACACCTGAGCTATAGCCTCTTCGTCCGAAACAGAAATAATATCCTCTTTTATTTCTATTTTCTCAGGGTTGATAATATTAAGGATAATATTCGTCGGAAAGAAGCCGCCATTCTGTAAGAATCGGGAAATACTGCTAATCCTTCTTGTATTCAGGATACGTTGCACAGCGCCTTCTTCTTCACTCTGGCCTCGTCTTGCTACATAGCTCATCTTTATCAAATCTGAGCATTTTATCTTACATAAATAATATGGCACTTTGCCATCTGTAATCTCAATATAATTTAGATCCATACTACAGTAATTTTTATAATAATTCTGTGAACGTCCCAATCAGCCAATAACTATGCTTTTCCCTTGGAGTTTGACAAATAATTCACTATCGACAACACCGCAAGACGAATTTTATAAAACAGATTGTCTATAACTTATATCCATCACCCTCAACACTCAAACCACGAACGTCATGATTTCTCAATAATTCTTCCGTGTATTTTGAAGGGAGACAGATGCCAAACCCCATTATGTCGAAACGCCCACCGTCAAAACCGCCTTCGCTATCAAATGGTATTTGCACAACGGTTCCAATCACCCGACCGCCGCTATTTATCACAGGACCGCCGCTATTCCCTCCTTTTACACGGGCGTTAATCAAGAAGTAATCCAATTGGTTGAAGTATGTACTCGCCTTAGCTACGTCCTGCCCAACTACAGCTTTGCATTGTATTTTATTATAAGTGGCCACGGATGCTGTCTCTGCTGTCAATACTGTATTGAGTCCTGGCACGGGTGGGAAACCCATTACCAAAACATCATCAAGAACAGCCGGTTCACCAAGCCACAATGGCCGGCATAGAGGTGATTCATCTGCAACAAGTATTGCCAAGTCATAATCATCAATATTACAACCGGAAGCGAGCCAAACCTCTTTCAGCTTATACGGTGTGCCGTCAGGCCTTAATAGTTTGAACGAGCAAAGCCCTGTAACACAATGGCCAGCCGTTACAAACCAATTGTTACCAATATAATATGCAGTTCCTATGTCATCGTCACCTTTCTTGTTAACACCCACTATGGGAGACACAGACTCTTTGAAACAATCATACGTATATGTAAAACCTCTATACTTAAAATCATACACACCGTATGCCAATTCGTTATTAAAAGCTTGCGGATCGTCAAAATTCACACTATGCACCGATAGATACTCAGTTGCAATATTCATTATAGGATTTGGTTTGCTTTTCATAAGAATCGCATCGTCTGCCATTTTCTCACAAATCCTATAATACTCCATACCTAATGATACATTCATTGTGTCCAATCCATCTGAACCTTTGGTTATAAACCCTGGAACGGTATTCATAAAATCCATTAAGGAACGGCGTTTCCCATCGTGTATTCCCTGCAAAAAGAAATCATGTATATCTTTGACGGTTTTCGCAATCATATCACTTCTAATTTTAGATTTAACGCAGCTTCTAATACATACGGGACAAACATTCCCTACTTACTCATACTGATTCCTCCTCCTATACTTCTCTCCCAACGCCAGAAATTCATTAAACCTTTCAATCCTGTTCTCTTTCATCTTCCCTGCATTCATCTTTTTTCTGTTAGCCTTTAGCCAATTCAGCATTTCATGTTCTTCAAGGCGGTGGCGTGACAGATTGCGATGATTGGTTTCAATGAAATCAATTACCTCTTGATATTTCTGCTGCCAAAGTTCGTCTTGGGTCATAACATATCCAGGTTCCTGAAACCTGAAACAATTATCAATTGTCAATTACTAACACCCCTTCCTCCTCATGCGGCACAAACGGGCCCTGCTTGCTTTCAAAAATGCAGCTGTTTGGTTCTAAAGCCTCCAAGGTATGCCATACATTCTTGGGTATATTCACACCATAGCAGCCGTCTTCTTGACTAAGGATAACGCTTTCGGCAACTGTGCCGTCATCGTTGTAGGTGGTCACACGAATCTTTCCACGTAGTATTACAAAGGTCTCATCCTTGTCGGGATGATGATGGATGGGAACATCGGTTCCGGGTTCCAGGGCATTGAGCATACGGTGGCACAAATCATCAAGCGATTGATGAAAGTTGTAGTTCTTGCGCAACCGAGGCGAAGCCTTGGCTTGTGCTGATACTTCATCAAGAAGTTTCTTGTCTATTATTTCCATTGTGGCCAAAACAAACACCTGCAAAACTCTCAAACTGCTTTCAAGTATCTTATTTCTGAGCTCTTCGTGATTTATGCAAGATACTTATT
>JAEEOD010000076.1 GCA_016284115.1 Bacteroidaceae bacterium | reverse complement strand
CCATAGCAGTTGTATGAACCACAAAGGGCCTATGCCACTGATGGACATAACAAGATATTTTACCACTAAAGGAAGACCATCTAAAACACCTAACCTTTCTGCTACAATGGTATTAAAATAACCTACCATCCAATGGAATACGAAAAGGCCAATGGTAGATGGCACTAATAACTTACGAGTGCGGCTCTTGAACCACTCTTTGGCAGAATATTTCTCCAAGGCATACTTGGCACTCACGCCTGCCAAGAGGAACATCAAAGGCATAAACCAAGGATAGAGCACGTACATCACAACATCCTGATATTGTGGCACTTCGGGATAGTCGCCAAAACCTCCCACACCTCCAAACACGCCCTTGTTGTTATAGAAATAAAACACATGATAGAACAGTACCAACAGCACCGTTACCCATCGCAGATTATCTATCCAATGCTTTCTCATCGCTTCAGTTGTTTATACGACAAAGATAAGAAAAGACAACAATCCCTGCAAGTTTTTGGGATAATCTGCAGGGATTTGTGATGAATAGTGCTGTCTTTATGTAAGTATAGCGGTTTTTCGCATATCCAGTATGTTCACCACATTGTTGTAGATACTGAGTAGCCCAAAGGTCATGAGCAGAGAGAGGGTTGTGGTGGTAATGAGGCGGGAGTTTTCTGCCAACCACAAGAAGAAACCACTCTTCACATGGAACGAGAAGATGGGCACATCTGCAGGGGTGGAAAGAATGTACATCAGAGTCGCTGCACCACTGATGATACCCACCAGAAAAGCTACCACCATGAAGGTCTTATAGCGACGAAGGATGGCTTCTTGGTGCTGCTTAATGTATTCCACCGTATCTAGGCGCTTGGTGAGTGATGCCATGAATGCCTCACGATCATCAAAACATGGTTTCTGAGCGAGGAAAAGATCCTCAAGGGCTTTGTCTTTATTCATATTTTCAATTTCTCTTTCAGTTTATCACGTCCGCGTGAGAGTTGTTTCTTGACAGCATCCTCAGAGGTCTCAGTTATCTTGGCTATCTCCTTGATGCAATATCCATTGAGATAGAAGAGCGTAATGGCGGAGCGCTCTTTAGGAGGAAGGGTGCGCAATGCCAAGTAGAGATCTTGGTGCTCAAAACGGGAGTCAGCCGATTTATTGCTAATGATTCTCCGTGCTTCATCGATACTTTCCAACGTGCGACAACTGGCCTTATGGTTGAGAAAGGTGTTATAAGCGATCTTGAAAAGCCAAGAGCGGAACTTTCCCTGATCCTGATAACCTGCTGAAGAGAGGTAGGCTTTCACCAACGCATCTTGTGCCAAGTCATCAGCATCGTCCTTGTTGCCACAGCAGAGCGCAAGCAAGAAACCACGAAGTGCATCCTGCTCACGCTCCACAAGAGTTATGAAAGAATCTCGAGTCACAAAATTATTCCTTTGTAGTTAATGCTTTTTCCTCAGCCTCTATCTCTTTGGCAAGCATTCTCTTACCCATAGCATAATTAATTAGCAAAGAAATGCCAATAGCCAATAAAATAAAACCGAAACACATGGAAGTCATAGGATCATCTGTACCTCCAAGATTATGGGTGTTTAGATAGATACCAAATAATATTAAACCTACACCGATGAATGAGGTAAGAAAGCCCCAAAGCAGTTTGGTGAGTAGTTTCTCTTTCAGAAGCTTCTTAGGTTCTATCTTCTTAAGAAACTCTTCAATATCCATTTCTGGATTCTTCTCAATAGCTGCCAGAATGATTTGGGTACGTTTGTTGGTTTCGTTCATTTTACGACGAACAATAAACCATACTACCATGATAGGAAGTACTCCTGCGCAAACAATTGGTACTATAATTTCTACTAATCCGTTCATATATTTACTTGTTTTTTAGTGTTAAACTTCTATTTATCGAACCAGTTCACATATATAACAAGACTGAAAGGCAAAAGGTGACATCATTTTTTAATTTTCGTATCCTAATTGTCCAGGAAGACGGAGTTTTTCTTTCTTTGGAAAGGTCGCGTCATAGGTTTCGAAAGTCTCTGGATGCTCATCTGCTACGAAATAACCCTTTGGGGGGCAATAGGTTCCCTCACGATCTCCCCAATAGCCAGGAATCAGTTCTTGGGCAAGGAAATAAGGCACTTCCGACTCTCTCGGCTCTGCATGATAGTGTATCTTCATTTTACTTGCCAAGTCGAAACCTGCATGTTTGTAGAATTCGATATTCCCCTCCATCTGTAACAGGCCTATACCCATCTCCTTAGCTTTCTCCAATGCATATTGCAACAATTTAAGGCCGTAGCCTTTGCGCTTGTAAGCAGGATGAATGCTGATGGGTCCAAAAGTCCATGATGGGAAGTGGATGCCTTCGTCAAGTGTAATCACGGCTTTCGAGAACATCACATGTCCAATAATCTTGTTGTCTTCTTCCATTACTAAATCCAATTCTGGAATAAAGTTTGGATTCGTTCTATACTGATGGAGCACATAATGCTCTGTGCATCCAGGACGATACACATTCCAAAATGCCTCACGAGTAAGGTTTTCTACCTCACGATAATCCTTGGGTTGTTCTAATCTTATCATTTTAAATCATTTATAGTCTTTTGTAACTCTATCAAAAAGCGTGTGGCCTGCTGACCATCCATCTGTACATGATGGAATTGGAAAGAGATAGGCAAGGTAACCTTGAACCAATGACGCCTGTATCTGCCCCAAGCCAAGAACGGATTGTTGTAGATACCAGAGTATTGATTGACAATACAATCGAGTTCTGTGCCTATCAATGTCGATGTACCAACAATGACGGCATCACTGTCTAAGATATCCTGACAGGTTTGTCTGACGGTCTTTGTCAGGTACAGGTAATTGGCGTTAAACTCCTCCAAATTGTCATTACTGACAATGTCACAGAAGCTTAATCCGCCTTTCACATTGTTCACGATCATGTTGATGGCAAGGCGATCGTATTTATACAGTTTCCCTTGCTCTGGCAGCAGGTAGAATTCTTCCATCCTTGATGCTGTCTTGGCGATGCACCAGCATAGGAGCATGTTGAACTTATAGCCCTTTCGCTTGCTCACCTTATAGAGACGCGTCACATCGAAGGTCTTGGTAAGCGTCACCATTGGCATGGGCGACTTCATCCAGTGTTCAAACGCCTCTTTACGATTGGTGTCTTTGGGATCAATCTCGTGTTTCATGTCTTATTATTTCGAAGTTTTCTCCTTCTTTGAGTTCTCCGCAATAGCGATGGGATGACCTAGGGGCATCATCACACCACACTCGTAATCAGGCGACTGTATGTCAGTCCCTTTGTACCACTCCATAAACTGGGCATTGGAAGCACAGCGGAACTCAGGATGCTGAGGTAACCATTCTTTGAAGAACAATTGGTATTGCTGCTGGAAAGCCTGCATACCACCCTCAAAGTGAATCTTCAGCCATTGGCCACTATGGATGGGATAGAGATTCATACCCTCTGGTACATTGCCACCTTTATATTTTCCTCCTATTACATAGGTAAAGGTCTTGGTGTTGCAAGCGGTAAAGTTCACTTCCGAACAGGTCATGCAATTGTGGTTAGGAAGATCACATGTGCAGAGAGCAAATTCACCCACCTCGTTGTCAATAGCTGCTTGCTGGAAGGCATCGGGAGCCTTGTGCTCCATAAACACGGGCTTAATGATCCGTTCCACATACTCTCCCCAAAACTTCGGGCACTCTTCCTGACCCTTGCAGAATGCGATTTTCTTGGCCATGCCAATGATCTGCACTCCTTCTAACGTAATAATCTCTTGTTTCATACATTTATTTCAATTCGAAAAAATAAAAATCGGTCCAGCCTGTATTCTCAGCATAGAGATGCTGTTTGCCTCTGTACTCGAAACCTAAACGCTCATACAATTTGTGGGCAGGGGTATTGGAAGCCAGGGCATCAAGACGGACGGCCTTCATGCCTTTCTCTTTTGCTAAATTGATGGCTTTACGAACCATCTGTGAGCCTATGCCTTTTCCTTGACAGTCAGGGCTGACAGCCAAGAGATGAATCACTGCCACTTCATTGTCGGCTGCCTGCTTTGACCATTCTATGGCGTGATAATCCGTTCCTTGATACATCGGGAAAGCCACTGCACCCACTATCTTTCCTTCTTCTCTATAAAGATACATGCTTCCCTCCTCAATATAATCCTTGATACCTTCTGCAGTTGGGTGTTTCCCTCTGCTCCAGCGGGCATAGGTGGCTATCTCTGGCGTACGTTCTATCACCTCATAGTAGAACGCCATGATGCTCTCAAAATCTTCTATAACAGCTTGATGTAGTCTCATTCTTGATTTATTCTTTTTAGATTATTTCTTGTTCTTATATAATGCCCTTCTTGTATAGCGGCAAACGTAGCGACGGAAGCCACAATGACGATGGGGATAATGGTGCAAAACGTCATGGGGACTGCCATGAAAAGCAGGAATCCTGTAGCCTTGTTCGCAAGGGTGTGAGGGAAGCAGCAGTGCCCAAACATCACAAGTGCTGAAAGCTGATTCACGACTTTAATTGCGACAATGACTCCTGCCCACAGCCATAATCCTTGTGGCAATTCGAGTATAGGCAGGAGCTTCCAGGCA
>JAEEOD010000075.1 GCA_016284115.1 Bacteroidaceae bacterium | reverse complement strand
GGATGCCCTTCATCGCCAGTAAGATGGTTGTCGTTGGGTGCACCATTGGGCCATAAAGGAATGGCGACTGGTGTACCCATCTGTGCACAGACTGTGAGGCATGATACCATGATGCTACACAGCAAAGCAAACAGTTTCTTCATTGTTTTGTGTTTTGGAGAAAGAATGATAGAAAATAGAAGAGGGCTATATGATAAAAGCCCTCTTCTATAAAAGTTTTATTCAGTATAATTCAGCTTCTTGGTCTGAGTGTCACGTGAGAAATGGCGGAAGAAGTCCCACATGAGACGAGCAGCCGGCTTGAAGTTCCAGTGACCATAGTTATTGATGACAATGAGACGAATCATCGGCTTGCCATTCTTGTACAGCTGACCGAACTCCATGGTGATGTCCTCACTCTTACCTGTATGTATCTGCTGACGATCCTGTAATTGAAAACCGAAAGTTTTATCAACATTAAAATCCAAGTTTTCCACTACCTCCATACCATTGATAGTCTGGTAAATCTGCCAAACATTTAGATAAGGATTACCTCTCCAGTTGTCTGATGTAAAGAAGCGAATCACATCATCGTGTGTGCCAACGACATTGCAATAGCCAATCTCTAAAGCGCCGCGTTTCTGAATGGCCTCGTTCATCAAAGGTTCGCTACCATAACCATAATAGCCTAAACCGTTGCCAGAGAAAATACCACCAGAGTGACCAGCTACAGCTGCAAATAAATGCGACTTGCGTACACCCAGCATATTGCTGGTCATAGCGCCAGCCGACAAACCTTCACAATAAATGCGAGAACCATCAATCTGTGGATATTTCTCACGCAATACGCTGATTACGGCCTCAATGCCATCCAAGCCCATAGCAATATAACCATTACTGCCCTGCCACTCCATTTCAACCACCATGAATCCCTCTTCAGCAGCAAGTTCCACAAAACCAGAAGTTTCACTTTGAGTACGAGGATCATTGCCGTGACCATGCAGAATCACTACCAGTGGCACCGTGCCAGGAGCTGCCTCACGAGCTTGCTTAGGCAGATATTCATACCAAAGGTATTTATTAGGGTTCTCAACATTACCAGCAGCATTTGTATCCACCACAGGATGCTCTACTACATTACGCTGGATGCCTAACTTGTCGAACATTGGCATAGACACCAATTCGAAAGTCTTAACGCCCTCTGGATTATCAATGCCACGACTCATATAGAAGGTACGATATAAGTTGTTATAGCGATAGTTAGCACTCAACACCTTGTCCCAAGCATCAGCAAACAAAGCTGCTATAGAAGCTTTAGCATCTGGATTTACTACAACTTGCTGCAATGGATCGGCAGGAGCTGCATCACTGGCAGTTTGGTAAGGCTTAGCCACTTTAACTGCATTCTTGCCGCCAATGTAGGCGGGAACAGGAAGTTTGCATATCTTACCAGGAGCACCATTGATTGAAACGATGCCTACAATAGCACCAGTCAAGTCTGTTGCCGCCAAGTATTGGTTTACAAAAGTAGCGCCACTGCCTATGCCTATTACCTTAATATTGGTAGCAGGGCCACCTCTTCCCATCAAGCCTTGGAAAGCTTGCACATCAGAAGCCTGCCACTTCGCGCCAGAAGGATTCACCATACTGATCCTACCGCCGTACTTAGCAGCAATCTCAATTATATTGAGCTCTTTTGCCAAGACCAAAGCCGACTTTTCATCTAACTTCTGGTCAGGGAAGATATAAAAAGCAGGGCCATAGCCAGCACGTGACTCATTATTCCTTTCCATTGGCAGGTTATACTATAAGGCTGAAGTGCCTTCCATAGCAGAGAACTCATTTAGTGGGCCTTGCGGTCTCATCATTGGCTGAGCAAGTACTCCTATGCAACAGAAAGCCAACAGTGCGGTCACAACAACACTCCTCATTATTCCTTTCATCTTTCTATTTTTATAATAATTATAATGTCAGCAATCGAAAAGACTGCTGACATTGAACATTTATGCATTAAAATTCACTTGACTGTTAGCCAAGATAATTTCTCCCACCCTCACATTCGGATTGCGATACCTTGAATTCCGGTTGGGTTCCTCTGGCTCTGGTGGTGTAGGTATGATGGAGATGGATTTGGTAGGACAGTTGTGCACACAAGCCAGGCAGTTCTCACAATCACCCTCTGCCACACTCTTTCCATTAACTATCTTCCAAGAGCCATGCGGACATACTGAGTTACAAATACCACAACCGATACAATCATCTGTTGAAAAAACAATTTTTTCTGATCGTGTAAAAGTAGGTTTTACTCGATCACGCCCCGAGAAGCGATAATAGCCTTCACAAAACATCTTCTCTTGTTCGGAAACAGGACGGATAAAGTTTTCCCTACTATTGACAGAATCCTTTATTGCAGCCAAGTTTTCAGGTATCTGCTTGTCTTCTGCTTTTTGTAATTCCATATCATAAAACGGTAGATAGGTATCTACCATTTTGATGGTATTGATGTAATTCATTTCAAGTCCTTTATCCTTTGCCATTTGGGCAACATATTCCGGGAATATGGTAGAATTGGCTCCATATGTGCCGACGCAGAAAAGATAGTTAGCTTTGAAGGTGGAACGGGCAAAAAACTCCTGCACGATGGTAGGTGGGATAAAGCAATAGATAGGACATACGATACCTATTTCCTCTGCTTCATAAACAGGATGCTCATTGTGAATTTCTTGAGCAATGCTTTTAAGAATGCCTTCCGCGCCACTCAGCTCTTTTGCAATGTACAGACTATTACCAGTAGCGGAAAAGAAGAAAATCAAGCGTTTATATTTCTCTTGAGGTTCTTCTGTATTAACCTTAGTACCTGTGCAAGATGACAATACAGAACCTGCACACATAGCACCCAACATTCTAAGGGCATTTCTTCTCGAGATTTTGTGTTTCTCCATAATTCTTCAATTTTGACATTTATTTTTGCAAATGTAGATAATATGCACAAAAAAACATTACCTTTGCTACGGATTAAAATACCCCAAAAACTTATCATGCCGCAGCTGAAACCGTTTTTTAGTTTTTTTAATCTTGACAACACTTATTCTGTGATTCATTGTAATATGGAAATTCTAAATACCATTGAAGAATATAATGCTAGATTTGGTTTTGATAGCGGTAATCCATTGGTTGACGTTGTCGATTTCAATGATGCCAAACAATGTGAGAACGGTCAGTTCAAATTAGGTTTCTACATTATCAAACTAAAGAATAAATATTGCGGAGATATTCTTTATGGCCGAACTAAATATGATTATTGCAACGGCTCAGTATTCTGCTTTGCACCTGGTCAAGTGGTACAGATTAATCTAAAAGAAGATGAGGTTCCCAACTCCAGCTGTCTATTGTTTCATCCCGATTTAATACGTGGCTCGGAATTAGGTAAGAAAATGGTGACCAGGTATCCCTTTTTCTCTTACGGCATTAATGAAGCGCTATTAGTATCAGAAGAAGAAAAGCAGTTTTTCATTGCAACCACAGACCGTATCAAAAAAGAAATAAACCAACCCATAGACCCTTACAGTCTCAACCTGATACGTATAAATCTTGAATTGCTTTTAGAGTATCTTCTTAGGTTGTATGACCGCCAGTTCCAGATGCGTAGTCCGCTCAACAAGGAAGTTCTTAGTTCATTTGAGATCCAGTTGCATGATTACTTTTCTCAACATCTGTCGCAAGAGCAAGGCCTTCCTTCTGTGGAATACTTTGCTGGCAAATCAGGATACACTACCAAGTATTTCAGTGATTTGATAAAGAAATCGACTGGCACTGGAGCTCAAGAATACATCACAACATACATCTTAGACCTAGCCAAACATAAATTACTTTTACCTAACTCCAGCATTAAGGAAACTGCCTATGAACTAGGGTTTCAGCATCCGCAACATTTTACCCGCTTTTTCCGGAACCATGTGGGGTGTACGCCTAAGGATTTCAAGTCAAAAAAAGATTGACTTGTCAACAAAGCTAAAAAGCAGAATCTATTAGAAAAAAAACAGCAAATCTTTTTTTCATTCCAAATAAAGCACTACCTTTGCAGTCGCAAAAAACAACAAAAATTGCTGCATCGCCACTTTAGCTCAGTCGGTAGAGCAACGCATTCGTAACGCGTAGGTCGCCAGTTCAAGTCTGGCAAGTGGCTCAAAACTCACATGAAGAAACGCACCATACACATTCTAATTGGCATTTTCATTGCCTTAGTACTGGTGGCTTGTGTCATCGGTGGTGCTTTCTATTATTTCTTCATGGCGCCGCAATTCTTCCCCCAGCAAACCGCCTACGTTTATATTGATCGTGACGATACTGCCGACTCGGTATATGTCAAGGTGCAAGAGGTGGGCAACGTGAAGGATTTTCATGGATTCAAGTGGATGAGTGAGTATCGTCACTATCCTGAGAGCATCAGCACAGGGCGTTACGAGATACGCAACGGCGAAAGTGTCTATCATGTGTTCAGCCGTATCTGGAGAGGCTATCAGACGCCTTTGAATGTTACCATCAACAGTGCCCGTACCATGAGGAGGTTGGCTGGTCAGGTGGGACGTCAGCTGATGATAGATTCTGTGGAGATTGCCACCTTAATGTATGACTCGACTTTCCAGGCGAAGATGGGTTATACTAAAGAAACGATGCCTGCGCTTTTTATCCCCGACACCTACGAGATGTATTGGGATATCTCGGTAGATGAGTTCTTCGAACGTATGCAGACCGAGCATAAACGCTTCTGGAACAGTAGTCGTCAGGCTAAAGCCAAAGAGATGGGACTGACAGAGAATGAGGTTTCTATCCTCGCCTCTATTGTAGAAGAGGAAACCAACAACAATCCTGAAAAGCCATCGGTGGCTGGTCTGTACTACAACCGCCTGCGCATCGGCATGCCTCTGCAAGCCGACCCTACTATCAAGTTTGCATTGCAGGAGTTTGGCATCCGCCGTATCCTCAACTCCGACTTGAACGTGGAGTCACCCTACAACACGTACCTTCACAGAGGACTGCCTCCCGGTCCTATTCGTATTCCTTCGGTAATAGGTTTGGATGCCGTACTAAACTATGCACACCATAATTATCTTTATATGTGTGCCAAGGAAGATTTCTCTGGCACACACAACTTTGCAGCTACCTATCGTGAGCATCTGAATAATGCTCAGCGTTACTGGGCAGCTCTGAACAGACGGAAAATCAGCCGATGAAATGGTTTGTATTCTATAAGGGACAGCTGCTATTACAGCAACAAGGCGACGCCTTGCAAGTACCTGAGGGCAATGAGCCTCCAGTGTCTGTGCCTGATGGGCACCAGGTGCATGAGGTGACGATGAATGATGGCATAAAGGTAAAGACATACGAGTTGGAGATTTTGCCTCAATTCTCAATTCTCAATTCTCAATTTAAATTAATCGGGTTAAGAGATTCCTTCAACTATATTCCTCTGAAAGATTATCTCTGCGGAGGTAAGGCTGCACAGATTCTCTATTGGGACAAGCACAGTCGTTTTTGCCCCACTTGTGGGGTGCCTACTGTACAGGAAACTCCCATCATGAAGAAGTGCCCACAATGCGGACTGGAAATGTACCCTCCTATTGCTACCGCTATCATCGTATTGATACAGAAAGGTGACGAGATACTATTAGTACACAATCGTGCGTTCAAGCGCGACTATTACGGACTGGTGGCTGGCTTCTTGGAGGCAGGCGAGAGTTTGGAGGAGTGTGTGCACCGTGAGGTAATGGAAGAAACAGGACTTACCATCAGAAACCTGCAATATTTTGGCAGTCAGACATGGCCCTACCCCAGTGGCTTGATGGTGGGATTCACAGCGGAATACGATAGTGGCGTCATCAAGTTGCAGGAGGACGAACTGACGGCTGGTGCCTTCTACAATCGAGAGAACCTCCCGCATATTCCGCAAAAGATGAGTATAGCTCGTAAGCTGATAGACTGGTGGTTGGAACAGGGAAAATGACCACATACCCCTCCACCCCTTCGGGGCACCTCCCCTAAGTAAGGGGAGGAGTTTTATTTCCAGCTGGTATGTGCCACAAACAATAAAGGCGAAACCCAACGGTTCCGCCTTTATAATAAATATGGTGTTCAATTATGCGAAGTTATCAAACATTAAGTTCTGTGCAGGTACACCCAAGTCGTAGAGCAGACCTTCAACAGCCTTTGACATAGGACCAGGACCGCACATGTAGTACTCGATATCCTCTGGAGCCTCGTGGTCTTTCAGATAGTCGTTGTACATCACCTGATGAACGAAGCCAGCGGTGTACTTTACACCAGCAGCATCGGCAGCAGGATCTGGACGGTCAAGTGCCAAGTGGAAGTGGAAGTTCGGGAAGTCCTTCTCCAAACCGAGGAAGTCGTCAAGATAGAACACCTCATTCAAGGCACGTGCGCCATAGAAGTAGTGCATCTCACGATCACGGGTCTTCAGCGTCTTGCACATGTGCATAATTTGTGCACGCAATGGAGCCATACCAGCACCACCACCTACCCAAATCATCTCACGCTTAGAGTCGAAGATAGGATGGAACTCACCATAAGGGCCACTCATCTTTACCTTGTCGCCTGGTTTCAGGCTGAAGATGTAAGAAGAAGCGATACCAGGACTAACGTCCATG
>JAEEOD010000074.1 GCA_016284115.1 Bacteroidaceae bacterium | reverse complement strand
GGGAAGGCGTGTCTCGTGAGGATGATATCCGCTTTGGCTGCTACGACAAGGATATGTGGAAGATGTTCCGTGCTAAGGTAAGTCAGGATGTTGACGAGTGGGGTCAGCCTAAGACCATAACTCCTAATGCTAACGCGTGGAATCGTCCATCTGACGAGTACCTGAAGTTGTTCCCAATTCCATTGACAGCATGGCAGACCAATCCTAAGTTGGTTCAGAATCCTGGTTATCCAGGTTTTAACTAATTCCAAAGATTTAATGGAATTCATAATGACGGGAGGGAGGCAATTGCCTCCCTCTCCTTTTTATTGCCTGTCAACTTAGTAACAAACATAGCATACTTTACTATATCAAAGCCATGCACAAACTACATCAATACCATGTACAAACGATGTCAAAACTTAGTACCACTGATGCAAAAAGTCTGGTACTATCCATTCCAAAGCCAGGAACGACTGGTTCCTGATATTGGAATCAACTGTTCCAGACTTTGGAACCACCCATACAATTGTTTTGAACCAATCAAAGGAAACAAAGAGTATTCAGACAAAAAGAGACGAGGATTCCTCGTCTCTTTACCGTTATTATTAAAGGGCAGAATCAGTCTTTTCTTTCCCGAGTATTAGTACGAGCCTCAACAACATTCACCACGTAGTCACCTAACTTCTCGCATTCGTTGATAAGGTCCATATAGACAGTACCCACGCCATAAGTGTATTCGTGATTGTTAATGTCCATAATGTTCTGCGACTTCAGTACTTCACGGTAATTATTGATTTCTTTCTCTGTATTGAACGTACGATTCACATCATAGTCACTCTTACGACCAGCCATCAACAAGTTCAGGTTCGTCAACGCATTGTCAGCCAAGTCCATCATGTGCTGAATGTGCTCATAGTGTTTCTCGTTGAAGTGGTCTTGTTTACCATTGAACTTACGGTTGATGGTGCGCGCCATATTGTAGCAAGCATCACCAATACTCTCCAACTCTGATATCTCACGCAACATAGCACGAATTTTCGCCTTGGTATCATCTGACAAATGGGCATCGCTCACTGCTTCCAGATACTTGGCAATCTCTAACTCCATATTGTCGGATATGCTCTCATATTTCTCAATGCGAGAGTAGAGTTTTGCAAACTTCTGCTCATCTTTTTCTGTTAGCAAATCTCTTACCATGCCAAACATACGCTGCATACGATCAGAGAAGGAAGATATCTCTTTCTGTGCCTCCAATACCGACAATTCCGGCGTCTTCATGAAGCCTGCCGTAATGAAATGCAAGCGGAAATCCTCTTCCTCGTCCACCTTCTTGGGCTTGATAATCCAGCAAACCAATCGTTCAATCTGCGGAATAAACCATATCAATATAAACGTATTGGCAATGTTAAAGCAAGTATGGAAGGCAGCCAGCACGAACGACAGTTTAGCAGCATTAGCGAGATAAGTGTCATGACTAACCGCATCCACTGTCATCGAAGTATCATAGCCTACTATGCCACAAACCATATCCACAAACGGGCGAAAGATAAACAATATCCACACTACGCCAAACACATTGAAGAACATATGTGCCAGTGCTGCCCTTCGGGCTTGTGTATTGGCAGAAAGTGCTGCTAAGTTAGACGTTACCGTAGTACCGATATTCTCACCCATCACTAAGGCGATACCCTGATAGATTGGCAATACACCACTGGAGCACAGAATCATGGTGATAGCCATCACTGCTGCCGATGACTGTACACAGAACGTGAGCACACCACCTAAGAACAAAAACAGGATAGTGGTGCCAAACGAATTAGGATCAAACGAGGCGAAGAAATCGAGTACAGCCTGCTGCTCACCCAAATGCATATCAATACCTGTCTGTCGCAAGGTTCCAAGACCTAAAAACATAAAGGCTATACCGAAAAGGAAGTCGCCGATGAAACGGCGTTTCTTCATATATATCAGTATAATACCTATAAAGAATGCAGGATAGACAAAGTCTGTAATGTTGAAAGAGAAGCCTGCCGACATAATCCAGGCGGTAAGCGTGGTACCAATATTGGCACCCATGATGACAGAAATAGCCTGAGCCAACGTCAGCAAACCGGCATTCACAAATGAAACCGTCATCACCGTCGTAGCTGTAGATGACTGCACCGATGCCGTTACCAACATACCCGTCAACAAACCAGTAACTCGATTGGTGGTCATGGCGCCGAGAACGTGACGCAACTGAGGACCAGCCATCTTCTGCAGTGCCTCACTCATTGACTTCATACCGAACATCAAGAGTGCCAGCGAGCCGAGAAGCTTGAAGAGAATCCAAATAGACATAAAATGGAAAGTTAATTACGTAATTTGCTACAAAGATAGGTGTTTGCCATAATATTTGCAAGCAATCAGAATAAACAAATTACCCCCTCGCCATCAAAAGACAAGGGGGCAAGCAATTTCATTAAAGGACTACATCTACAGCATTGCCGTCATATTCAATGGATTTAGTTGCTACATTCAAGTCAAATGCAACAGGCTTATCCTTGCTTACTTTCACTACCTTAAATACTCGTTGTTGCAACATACCAGGAAAAGTACCCTGACGCTGTCCTATGGTTAGCTTGCCGGCAGCATCACTATAGTGCATTGATATAGTGGCATATTTACCCTGTTCATAACCATAGTTTACTCCCTCGTCTTCATAAAGGGTAAAGTCAGCATCGGCACCGGCATAGACATACAATACAATCTCCTTAGGCTGCTTTTCCATTGCATACTGCATTTCTGGACCAAAAGGAACAATGCTGCCAGCTTTAACAAACAGCGGCATACGCTCATAAGGAGCTTCCACAGTCAATTGCTGGCCACCCTGTACATACCTGCCAGTATAGAAATTATACCAGCCCTTGCCTGCTGGGAAATACATTTCCTTGGTACGTGCACCATATTTATATATAGGAGCCACCATAAAAGCAGGACCAAACATGTACTGGTCGCCAATGTCATACACACGCTTGTCTGCAGTGAAGTCCATTACCAAAGGACGCATAATGGTATAATCCTTGAAATACGTTATGCCTGCCAATGAATAGATATAAGGCATGAGTCGATAACGCAATTTGGTATAGTCAACGATGCTCTTATAAGCTGGATGGCTTGCAGGAGCAATGTTCCACACCTCACGCAGAGGAAACTGCCCATGCGCCCTGAACAGCGGACAGAAAGCGCCGAACTGATACCAACGGGTATTCAGTTCGCGCCATTCTTTGAGGTCAGCATTCTCGACACCCGTATGGTCATATAACTGCTGAGCAGCCACATAGCGATTCTCAACACAGAAACCACCAATATCCATTGTCCAATAAGGAATACCAGAAGTCGCAAAGTTCAAACCAGCCGAAATCTGAGCCTTCATATCTTCCCAACGAGTAGCAATGTCTCCACTCCAAGTAGCGGTAGAGTATCGTTGCAAGCCAGCAAAGCCAGAACGAGTTAAAAGGAACACTCGTTTGTCGTTATCTGCTTCACGTTGTCCATCATATATAGCCTCCGCATTCATCAAAGCATAGGCATTAAAATACTCATCCGAAGTACCCAAGGCTGTTGGTCCGCAAAGCAACTTACGATACTCGATGTCAGTACAGTCTCGTATATTAGGCTCAGAAGCATCCATCCACCACGCATCGAAGCCCAACGGATAGAGATGATCCTTCATCTGTTGCCAGAACAACTTACGAGCAGGAGCAGAGTAAGCATCATAGAACGAACCCACATAACCAGGACCTACCCAGTCATGTATATCATCATTTACCGCTTGCTGATACATCCAGCCATTTTTGTCAAACTCCTTATAATGCTCGGTATTAACATAGAACTTAGGCCATACCGATATCATAATATGACCACCCATATTATGTACATCGTCCACCATCTGCTTGGGATTGGGAAAACGAGCAGGATCGAACTCATGACTGCCCCACTGGTCCTCACGCCAATAGAACCAGTCTTGCACAATATTGTCAATAGGTATCTGACGGCTGCGGAACTCACGCAAGGTAGAGACCAGTTCATCCTGATTGTTGTATTTCTCACGGCTTTGCCAATAACCCATCGCCCACTTAGGCATGATAGGCGACTTGCCCGTCAATGTACGGTAACCACTTATTACCTCGTCCATCGAATCGCCATCCACGAAGTAGTAATCCACCGCATGAGCCACCTCGCTCCACCAATTGATGAAGCCTCGGTTTTCAACAGGTTGGTGTACCCGCAAACCGCAATAAGACACGCTGCCATCAGGCTCCCACTCTATGCGGATGGGCACACGTCTTTCGGGTTGCATCTCCACACTGAACTTATAACTATTGGGATTCCACGCTGTGCGCCATCTTTCTGGTACCACCAATTCATTGTCGATATACACTTTCATATAGCCAGCATAGTAAAGGATGAATTGGAAAGTACCCTCCTCGAATGCTTCTAACTCGCCCTCATAAGACACCTTAGCCCCAGCAAAGTTGAAATCTTGCGGTAAATTCACCACCGTTTGTAGGCCATTCTCACGGTCTAAATGCTCAAAAAACAAATTAGGCTCATTGCGCACGATGGTTTTGCCCTTTGCTGGTTGATAAGTACCCGTAAGGAAGCCTTGTTCGCCAACTTTATTATATAAGGCGAACACATCACCCAACTGCTGATAGTCGTCTGGATGTCCAAAGCGAGTAAGGGAATAGTTGTCCCACAAAATACCATATCCTTTAGTGGACATGATGAAAGGTACCGACACTTTAGTATTATACTGGAATAGTTCCTCGTTCTTGTCTTTATAGTTGAACTCATCCGCCTGGTGTTGTCCCAAGCCATACAAGCCCTCGCCATCCTGTCCAAAGAAAGACTGTTGCACACTATACGCCCACCCGTTACCATTTTCTTTTGGTTCAAAAGTGCGCCCATTATCCAACTCCTGCAAGATGACCTCGCCCGTTATAGCATTCTGGAACCTTACATTACCTGTCTTCCTTTCCACACCTGCTATCAGCGAGTTGGTCATCACAAACACGGAGTCGTCAGTGCTCTCCACCTTGAAAGGTACCTTGGGTAGATTGGGAACGATAATCAAACTGCTATCCTTTGGAAACTCCAGATTTTGGATGGCCTTCACATGAATCAACTTCTCACCCATCACCTCCAGCATTACCCGACTGGTTTGGTCAATCCTCTCATAGTTACCACTCATGTCGATGTCCACAATAACACCTCTGTCAGTGCGATGATAGCCTTTATCACAAGACACCATGCACAATACTGCCAACAAACCTATTAAGTATTTTTTCATAATTGTCTATTCTTTATAGGGTAACCAAACCCTCATATCGCTCACACCCCGATGAGCCCACGCATAATAAGGAATCAAAGTCACTCCATTGTCAGTTACAATCTGATTGATGCCATGCAACTTTTCAGGTTGCCAATCCACTTTCAGTTGTGTTTGAGAAGCGATAGCAATTCTGTTGATAGACTTAGTATTGTCAGGTGACTCGGCACAATAGACGATAGGTCCACATTGCACAGCCACCATGCCTCTGTCCGCTTCTACCTGATCATTAGCCTTTACCAATCGTGGCTGCAAGTCGAAATTCACCTCCACCACATCACCAGCTTTCCACTCGCGATTAATAGCGCAATAACCCTGGTGCAAATCGCCTTTTATTTCTTCACCATTTACCTTCACACTATAATTACTCTGCGCCTTATCGGCAAAAGAATAGAGATCTGATGGCATTACCTCGTTACGAACCCATCCAGGTATACGCACATTCAATGTAAATGACTGGTCAGCTTGTTCCACAGTCAACTTCACATCACCACTAAAAGGATAAGCGGTTTCTTGACTCAGCACCACAAGCTTGCCATTCACCTGTAATTGTGAACGATTACCCATAAAGAGATTTACATACACGTCGTTATCTTTTACAGCATACACATAACCTGGTAAAGATGGAATGAAACGAGAGATATTCGAAGGGCAACAAGCACAGCCAAACCAAGCTTGACGTTGATACTTACGCTCCTTGCTTACCTCCAACGGATTAGGATAGAAGAAAGCATCTCCCTCCAACGAAACACCTGATATCAATCCGTTATACAAGGTGCGCTCCAGCACATCATAATATTTAGCATCACCATGTAACAAGAACAACCGATGATTCACATATACCATACCGATAGCAGCACAGGTCTCGTTATAAGCCGTAGCATTAGGCAATTCGTAGTTGGCACCAAAAGCCTCTCCATTGTTGGTAGAACCAATACCACCCGTAATATACATTTTCTTTGAAACAATGTTGTCCCAAATAGTATCAATAGCATTGATATAACCTTGGTCACCCGTAAGCGCTGCCACATCTGCCATACCCGCATACATGTAGGTAGCTCTCACAGCATGCCCTACCGCCTCTTTCTGCTCAAGCACGGGTAGATGTGTCTGGTTATAAGGATCACGATGATCCGTCTTTCCTCGATAATCCAAGAAAAACTTGGCCTGATCCAAATATTTCTTATCGCCCGTAGCCAAGTAGAGCTTCGCCAATCCCATCTCTGCTATCTGATGTCCAGGCACACGAACAACTTGTCCCTCGTTGGGTCCCACTTCACGAATCACGCAGTCGGCATAACGAATGGCGATATCCAAAAAGTTGCGTTGACCCGTAGCCTGATAATGCGCCACAGCTGCCTCCAGCATATGACCCAAGTTATAGAACTCATGACTCAGTTCCTCCACCTTTTCCCAACGTTTAGAACCAGCCCATTCATGCGGATGCTTGGGGTTCATGGTGCGAGCTGTATAGAGATAGCCGTCAGGCTCCTGTGCCCCAGCCACTATCACCAGCACACTGTCAATATATTGTTTCAGTCGTTCATCAGGATAGGTCTGCAACAAGTAACTGGCACCCTCGATGGTCTTATATACATCTGTATCATCGAACGAAAAGCCTCCCACATGGATGGTATCACTTGGATGTGCCGCATACTCGAAGTTACGGTATCGTCCTGTCTCCTCACACTTGCTGAATGCCAACGGCACCGTTACCTCACGACTGGCTTGCAGTCTTTGTCCCCAGAAGCCATCACCCACCTTTACACTGGTAAATGGCACAGGGTTAATGGGGTAACCATGACTTAAAGGCTCTTGTTCGTTTGTTGTTGTACAACCTGCCAACAACATAGCAAAAACAAAAATAAAGCCCAACTTCCTCATATCATAATCATTATTTTAAGTCCAATACAAAAACTCCACGAGAAGGGATGCTTACGGACTTACTAATATCAATATCTTGACCAGTTGCCACATCTACACCATGCTTATGGGCCTGAATGACTTCATGGAATCGTTTCATGTCAAGCATCTTGTCTTCATCGGTACCATTCATCACCACCAATACAGTATTACCACTATCAATACGGGCATACACATAGCAACCACTGCGATCAGGTGTATAATGTACCAACCTGCCTTCAGTCACTGGTCTGCTCTGTTTACGCCAATTGAGCAAAGTCTTCATATAGTTCCATGCCTCGTTTTCCTTATCGGTACGACCTTCTGAAGTAAAGGCATTTCGAGCATCTCCTTCCCAACCACCAGGAAAGTCGGTGCGAATCACACCATCGCCCTCTTTCTTGGTACCAGTCATCAATATCTCTGTACCATAATAGATTTCAGGGATGCCACGAGTAGTAGCCAAAAAAGCTATAGCCTGTTTATATTTGTTCAAGTCCTTATCCTCCTTAAGTGAGAATCTGCCCAAGTCGTGGTTATCAAGAAATACCAATATATTATCTGGATCAGGGAATAAAAAGTCTTGGGCTATCACCTCGTACAGTTTAAATAGACCCGCCTCTGATCCCTCGCTACTATTACACTCATCTGTAAAGGCCTTGGCAGAGGTAAAAGCAAGATCAAAATCCATCACTGTCTTGAGTTTGGTATTATGCTCGTTAATCTTGTTGTTTCGTTGCCACCATGCAGATGCAGTGCCACGAGGATACCATGCCTCACCCACAATATTGAAGTCGGGATATTGCTTCTCCACCTCGTCACACCATTCAGTCATAAAATCATAATCAGCGTACGGGTGAGTATCTTGTCTAATACCATCAATGCGCGCATACTCAATCCACCAGATACTGTTTTGAATCAGGTAACGTGCCAAGTGGCGGTTACGCTGGTTCAAGTCAGGCATACCACGTGTAAACCATCCATTTACTAAAATGTCTTTTTCTGATTGCGGAGCATGCACATCCATCAAAGTCCATTTAAAGTGGGTGGTCTGCACATATTCATCGGGGTTATTGAGCCAATCGTGTGAAGGCATGTCTTTCATCCACCAATGACTACTTCCACAGTGATTGAAGATCATATCCATCACCACCTTCATCCCTTTGGCATGGGCTTTATCTATCAATTCTATATATTCTTCGTTGGTACCAAAACGAGGGTCCACATTATAGTAATCTGTAATGGCATAACCATGATATGAACCACCAGGCATACGATTCTCCAAAATAGGATTAAGCCAAATGGTGGTAAAACCCAGTTCCTGAATATAGTCCAGATGGTCAATAATGCCACGAATATCACCGCCATGTCTTCCTCCACTGCGTT
The DNA here is from genome assembly GCA_016284115.1 of Bacteroidaceae bacterium. The sequence goes on along the minus strand of JAEEOD010000074.1, from coordinate 5,249 downwards.
GACGATTCACCATCACCTCATCAAGGTTATCGTTTTGGGAGTTTCCGTTAGCAAAGCGATCGGGAGTTATAAGGTAGATTACGTCAGCCGTTGAGAAACCTTGTGCTCCCACCTTTCGGTTACGTTCACGCAGTTCAAAGCGTTGTTTCTGTTGCTTTTTGCCCTCCTTTAGCACAATATCTATAGTGCCTGCCTTAGCTTCTTTGTCAATGTCAAGATAGAGAAACAAATAGTTGGGGTTTTCCACCTTAGCTATCTCTTTAAGTTTCACACCAGGATAATTCACACTTACCTCTGCTCTTGCTATGTCCTTTCCATAAAGCATTACTTGAACTTCGGCGTTTTCCATACCGACCCACCAATTGGCGGGTTCCATACGCTGTACATCGATAGCCTGGACCATGCTGGTCATCAGTGCACCCAATAAAATAAACAGTATTCTCTTCATATCAGCATTTATTATACGTTTACAAATATAGGCACTATGTTAGAAATAACAAAGAAAGGTTCCCGTAAAACTACAGGAACCTTTCTCATTATTCAAGATTTTGCGATAAGCTTATCCCAATTCGAGTACGCGGCGTGCATAGTTCATGCAAGTGCCAACCTCCTTAACAGAGTTACTCCAAGGAGCTACCTGATATTCGAGTTCGCAGTCGCAGTAGATCTGCGGATACTTGCTCTGTACCAACTTCAACACATCATCGAGTGGAGTCTCGCCCTGGCCCCAAACCTGGTTCTCGTTAGCCTTAGCGGCGTTAGGACCAGTCTTGTCCTTAGTGTGCATAGAGAAGATGCGATCGTGATACTTTTCGATGAAATCGCAAGGATTCTTTCCAGTTGAGCCGAAGTAGTGACCAAAGTCGAAGTTCAGCATGATGTTAGGAGATACTGCCAATACTGCATCTGGTGTTGGCCATTCTGGAGTAGAATACTGCATGTGGTTGTGCATGCAATAGAACATATCGTACTTCGCTGCAAATGGAGCGCAACGCTGAGCTGCTGCCAAAGAAAGTTCTGCAGTTACACCCTTAGCACCCATAGCCTTAGCCAACTTAAATGCATAGTCGATATCCTCATCTGAAGAATTCTCACCTGGCTGAGTCTTTACGATATGGATGTCGATTCCCTCGTTCTCGAAGCGCTTGCGTACTTCCTCTACCTTATCCAAATCCAAGTTCTTCTTAAAGTTAGCAAAAGCTTCGTTATAGTCGTTCATCTGCTTCTTCTCGTCATCGTTCATGAACTCCATAAAACCACCGAAACCACGCATGCCCTGACGCTGCTCTGGAGTCAAACGACCCATAACGCCCTGCATAATGGTCATCATTGGACTTTGAGGTGCACCAAGACATGTCTCTAAATCATTGCCCATCAACTCAAGGTTACTTACGTTAGCCTCACGGCAATAGTTAATCAAGTTCTCCAAACCACCTTTCTGGTCACGCCAGCTGTAAGTAATGGTACCCATGTGAACACCACCAAAGTTTGAATTTGGCTTGCCATCAACACGCTTTGCAACGTTTGACTTAGCCTCGCCATTGCATGAACTCATGCTTGGCACCAGTGCCAGACCTGCCAATGCAGCGGCACCCATTCCTAAGAAATTTCTTCTGTTCATTTGCCTATAATTAATTAATACACGAAAATGCATTACTAATAAATCCTGACAAAAGTAATGACTTTCTTTCATTCATCAAAGAAAAACTACCAACTTTTTAACGCTAATGGCATACAAATGATAAGATTATTATTATATTTGCATCTTTAGAACATAAAAAACAACTTTATGAAGAAGATTACCATACTCTTTGTCATGCTGGCAATAGTTAGCCTCAACCTTGGCGCACAGAACAAGCAGTTCACCAAATTCACTGTGGCAAGCTGGAACATCGGACATTTTGCCTTGGGCAAATCGGGCGATACCACGCTCAATCATTCCGTGCTTGACTTCTACAAGCAAACCTATAAAGCTTATTTCAACGATCTCAATGCCGACATACTGGCATTGGTAGAATATAATCCTCTGATGGTGAATGCTACCGATAAGCAACCGGCGGTAGATGCGAGTGAGGCCATCCTTAGCAACTATCACAACACACAGATTGGACCTAAGCACAGCTACAACTGTAACGCCATCTTCAGCAATGGCTTCGAAGTACTATCCACCGACACAGTAATGTTCTCGAAGATGGTACAAACGCGCTATTACCTATTATCCACGATGCGCATTGACGGCGATATCGTAAAGGTAGTATCTACACACCTTGATTGGAACCAGGGCGAGAACGGTGCTCCCTATCGTGCCATCCAAATACAGGAATTGATCGAGGCGTTCAAGAACGATAAGTACGTTATTTTGTGTGCTGACTGGAACGTGGGTAAGACCGATGAATACGATGCTTTTATCGAAGCGGGCTATGATATGGCAAACCACGGCTATTTGGGAGACCTCCTCACCTATCCTGCCGGAAGCAGTCCCCGCAGTTATTTGGACAATATCATTACTAAGGGCTTTGCCATCAGTCATGTGTCTGTCATCAACAATGCAATGCTGAGCGACCACTGCCTTATCAAAGCAGATTTAACAAAGCTGCCATAAAAGAGAATAACAACTAAAACGATACTCAATATGAAAAAGACAATCAAATTCTTGACATTGGCGTTAGCCCTTGTAACCAGTATTTCTGCCTTCGGACAGGAAATGAACTCCCTAATGTTTCGTGCAGGAGTGAAGTCACCCGAGTTGAAAAACGATAGCGTTACATTCCGCTTTGTGGCGCCTAAAGCACGAAAAGTTAGCGTTTCAGCCTCTTGGCTGGGCTATAATGCTTCTCAGTTACAAATGAAACAGGATGCCAATGGCATCTGGAGCGTTTCTGTTCCCCAGCCTGCTCCCGAACTTTACACCTACAACTTTGTAGTGGATGGCGTAACGATGCTTGACCCCTCAAATGTGCAAGTACAACGTGATGGTTCTCGCTATATGAATGCCCTATTAATACCAGGTGGCTATGCCGATCAGTATGCTGAATGCAGTAAGCCTGGCAATGTGGAGCACGTATGGTATTACTCGGCTGAAAATGACATGATGCGCCGAATGTATGTTTATTTGCCAGCTGGTTACGATCGCAACAACAAGAACGTGAAATATCCTGTTCTCTATCTGTTGCATGGTGGCGGTGGCGACGAAGATGCTTGGTCAACCCTTGGCCGTACTTGCCAAATTCTCGACAACCTCATCGCGCAGGGCAAGGCTAAGCCAATGATTGTGGTGATGCCTAACGGCAACCCTAACCAACATGCAGCCCAGACTTTGGGCATTCCAACCAAGGAAATTACCACCAAGTATGGCTCTAACTTTGACAACTATTCTTCTTTGGTAGCCGACATCCTGCCATACGTTGAGAAAAACTATCCCGTCATCAAGAACCGCAAGGGACGTGCCGTAGCAGGCTTGTCTATGGGTGGCGGCCAATCGTTCTTCATCGCTTTCCGCAATGTTGATGTGTTTGCCAATGTAGGTATTTTCTCTTCTGGCCTCATCGGTTCATCAGCCATCGGTGGTGCACCCTTTGATGCAGAACAGCACTTCCCCGGTATGTACACCAACCCTGCTAAGTACAATAAGTTTGATGTTATCTATCTGGCATGTGGTGAGCAGGATAACCGCATCGATGGCATGCTCGACTTCAAACAGAAGCTCACCGACAAGGGCTACAAAGGTGTAGTGTGGGAACAATACCCAGGTGCTCACGAATGGAAGGTTTGGCGTCGCAACCTCAGTGCTTTCGTACAGCTGATATTTAAATAAACTTAAGAAATCATTCGGTATAGATTATATCGGCGTTTATCTCTTCGTAAAGCGCACGAAAAAACACATCTTAGCCTACTACGGGAGGAAGGGTCGTCTACTACGGGAGGACTGCCCTTCTTCCCGCAGTAGACGAAAATGTCTTAGGTAGCAAAAAAATGAGCGCTTTTCAAGAACTCTTCTCACAACACCTAGAGTCTGTTGTAGTTTATTGACAGAAAAACTACCTAACAAAAAAAACGGAATTCTCAAAGAGAACCCCGTTCTGTGTACCCAGACCCGGGGTCGAACCGGGATGGGTTGCCCCACTGGTGTTTGAGACCAGCGCGTCTACCGATTCCGCCATCTGGGCATTTGAAAAATGCGGTGCAAAGATACAAACAATTTCTTAATTAGCAAACATGAACTGCAAAAAAATCATCAGTGCAGTAAATTATTGAAGAAAATTGCACATAATGAGAAAAAAGATGTATATTAGCGAAATGAATAAAACTAGCCTACACATTTATGACGGACATAAAAAATAACTACTGTGTAATCATGAGCGGTGGTGTGGGTAGCCGTTTTTGGCCTTATAGCCGAAAGAATTTGCCCAAACAGTTTTTAGACTTCTTCGGAACAGGACATTCGTTATTACAACAAACATTTGAGCGCTTCAACAAAGTAGTTCCTACCGAAAACATCCTGATTGTTACCAACGAGTTGTACGCTAATCTAGTGCAAGAACAACTTCCTCAGTTGCATCCCTCACAGATATTGCTTGAACCCAGTAGAAGAAATACTGCCCCTTGCATAGCATGGGCATCTTATCACATCAGAGCCATCAACCCCAATGCCAATATTGTGGTGGCTCCTTCCGATCATCTTATACTGAAAGAAGGCGAGTTTCAGACGGCCATTAGGAACGGATTGCAGTTTGTAGCTAATAACGACAAGCTGCTTACCTTAGGCGTTAGACCCAATCGTCCAGAAACAGGCTATGGATACATTCAGATTGCAGAGCAGGAGGGCGAGAACCTGTATAAGGTGAAGACATTTACCGAGAAGCCCGGACTGGAATTGGCCAAGGTGTTTGTTGCCAGTGGCGAATTTTACTGGAACTCAGGCTTGTTTATCTGGAACGTGAACACCATTATCAATGCATTGGAAAAACATCTGCCTGACATGATGAGCAAACTGGCTTCCGATACGTATGGTACACCACAGGAGATAACGTTTATCAACGAGCACTTCCCAACCTGCACGAATGTCTCGATAGATTTTGGTGTGATGGAGAAAGCAGACAATGTGTATGTATCGCTAGGTGACTTCGGCTGGAGCGACTTAGGTACGTGGGGCTCATTATATGACTTGTCGCCGACGGATGAGAATGGGCAGGTGACTCTGCAATGCTACCCTCACCTACATAACAGTGGTGACAATATCGTGGAGCGGC
>JAEEOD010000073.1 GCA_016284115.1 Bacteroidaceae bacterium | reverse complement strand
ATTGCATGTTCTCTACCAAAAACTGCGCAGCCTTCATCTTTAGTGTATCGCCTAACTCGGCATAATGATCTATGACAATTTGGCCAACAGAATGCACATCATCCGTTGGATAGTCACATGACCATAGTATCAGGACAGCTAAAAGTGCTAACAGCTTTCTCATTTTATAGTAAAATTACCTATATAGTCCTCATCTTCATCAGCCATCGTAATAACGACTTTATAGGTTCCACGACCATGTTTTGCCAGAGAAAATGGCAATGTATCTTTCGGATTGACGGCAAAGAGTCTTGAGACGACCAAATCCTTTCCATCCTTATAGACGTTTATGCCTACTGCTGGATTGGCTGATTCAAATATGATGGACAAATCTCTACGGCTCTCGTTATATATGCCATAGACCCAGTCGTTCTCTTCGGCAGGCACAGGTGAATCGCCATCTCTTACGGTAGTCACCTTCAGATTCATGGACAGAGCCGATGCTATGCTGACAATCGAGAAGATAACAGATAGCAATCTACGATTAGTCTTATTCAAAGGAGTTTGTTTTTTATTATTAAAGTGAACCAAGTTAAGGCAAGGAGGCCGAAGCCTCCTGCCTCAGTGAATGATAGTTTTACAGGGTGATGAGACCATAGAAGCAATAGAAGCCCGTAATAATCTGAAGCTCGTAGGTGCCAGAGAGATAGGAAGGAAGCACCAGAGAAGTGGCTCCGATAGGAATGACGGTGGATAGACCACATTGTCAAACTCATCCACAAGACGCAACACGTAGCCGTCGCACGGTGTGTTGAAATAGAGGGTGTAGTCTTCGATGCTCACTTTTGGGATAATCGTTGGTGTCTTGTGAGGGTTGTCTTGGTTGTTAGACGGATCTACAATCCCTGTTTCCAATGGAACATCTTCAGGTTCTGCGCTTACGCGTGCATTAGATAATGGCAGCATGACCATTATCAGTGTCATGAATAATAATTTTGTCTTTTTCATTGTCGTATAAAATTAAATTAACACGGTGCAAAGATATTGATTATTATGACACCCACAATGATTCTATATGAAAATGAATTTGACTAAAATTCATTTTTCTGGTTCCCAAAATACCCAAAACCACGATAAATAAAGTGAAAAAGCAGTGTGAAGATATTTTTTCACTGCTTTTTCACTTTTGAAAGAAAATGACCCAAAAACGAGTGATTATAAGGAGTAGAACTTGTAGCGTAAAGACAGGTTCTTGTATAGTGTCCGGGAAGTGCCTTCGCCAAAGAGCATCTGATTGAGATGCTTTTTGAGGTTGCCCACCTGCGAGGAAGAGATGTCAAGCAGATGGCAAATGTCGAATGGCTTGAGGTTAAGAATAACCAGAATGCACACCTGCTTGGCAAGGGGACTGGCGATGGACGCACTCTTCATGTCGTTTGTCAGGTCGGGGAAGTATTCTTCCGCTGCCTTCAGCAATTCGCTTAGGTCTTCTTCCGATAATTTCTTGTTCACGTCTTTGGCATGTTTTTTCACATGGTTGACAATACCCATGTTGGAGAAGGCCAAGGAACTTTTTTGCACAGCAGATATTCCCAGCTGCCGTTCCAGGGCCTCTGCCTTTTTCCTATAACCTTCAGCTTCTTGTTCCAGACGCTGTTGGTTCTCCTGGTGTTCATCATTAAGCAGTTGGATTGATTGCTTCAATTCTTCATTTTGAGATTTCAAATCCTTGCTATGCTGTCTGTTTGCCTCAAGCTTGTCGGTAATAGCGTTGATCCTCTTGCGGTGTTTGTCGTCCTGAAGCTGGAGCTGGTGCCTGTTCTGTTCATATTTTTCCATGGCCTCGGCAAGCTCATGGATAAGCCGATTCTTCTCTTTTCGGGATATCAGGTACTTGTGCCGGAGGATGATAGCAGCGATGATGGCTATGCAACCAATGATGAGCAATGCTATTACACTCATCAGTAGCCGGTTGGCCTTGGTGGCACTCTTCAATGCCTCCTTCTGGAAACGGTTGTAATTATAGCTTGCAGCCATCTGGGCTGTCAGATGCTGGTCATTCACAATTACGGCAGAGTCATTGGCCATACAATACAATTGTGCATATTTTGCAATAGAGTCAGCTTGATTACACTTTTGGAACACTCTCAATAAACCTAGATAGAGTGGATTTCTGTCAATAAAGGACATTTTTGGCCGGTGCACCTTTCTATAATAGAACTCTGCAGAGTCTAACATACCTATTCCTTCCATATACCGACCTTTGTAATAATAGTATTGGCGCTTAGACGGAGGAAGATCACGGCACTCGTCAAACATATCAGACTCTGAATCATATCTTTTAATGAGGTCACCTAAGTCAGCCAAGTGCTCTGGCTGTTCAATATAGATATGCATTAGCATTAAGGACGCTTGAATACCCTGTTGTGCATATCCATATTCATCATAAAGGCGTAATGCATCTCTCATAAGGCGTTCTGCACTATCACTTTTATTCATAAGTATATATGCACTGGCAGAAAGTTTCATACTTGAGAGTGCCCCCAGCGTATCACCCGCTAATAGCCCATAATAATAGGATTTCCGTCGTGCCTCTATCTCATTAGATAATAACAGCTGGCGATGGCAGACGTCACCCATCTGAGAATAGACGCATCCCAACGTGCGGAAGTCGCAGTCAGCAGCAGTGGTATCCGCTTGGCTGGCAGCATCGAGGTAGG
>JAEEOD010000072.1 GCA_016284115.1 Bacteroidaceae bacterium | reverse complement strand
TTTCCCAGCTAAGCCGTTGGCGATGTTAGGTGGAAAACCTGTGATACAGCGTGTTTATGAGCAGGTCGTTGGCGTTCTTGACGATGCTTATGTGGCTACCGATGACGAACGCATTGAGCAGGTGGTCAAAGGTTTTGGTGGAAAGGTAGTGATGACATCCACTCATCACAAGAGTGGCACCGATCGTTGTTGGGAGGCCTTTCAGAAAATAGGAGGACAGTTTGATGTGGTAGTCAATATTCAAGGAGACGAGCCATTTATCCAACCTTCACAGATAGAGGCGGTCAGAGCCTGCTTCCTGGACGAACAGACACAGATCGCCACGCTGGTAAAGCCATTCTCAGCAGATTGCGGGGTAGAAGCATTGGAGAATCCCAATGGCGTGAAGGTGGTGCTCAACAAGAATATGAATGCCCTCTATTTCAGTCGCTCCATCATACCGTTCCAGCGCAATGTTGAGCATCATGACTGGCCTTCACACCATATATATTATAAGCACATCGGATTGTATGCCTATCGTGCAGAAGTGTTGCAACAGATTACCTCCTTGCCGCAGTCGTCGCTCGAACTGGCAGAAAGCCTCGAGCAACTGCGTTGGTTGGAGAATGGCTATACCATTAAGGTGGGACTGACCAATACCGAGACCATCGGTATCGATACGCCTGCCGACCTCGTGCGTGCTGAAACTTTCTTGCAACAACAGAACAGAGGCTAAACCCTGCAATGATTGACCGTAGCCAACAACCGCCCTTGCACGACCTCGACGAGTTTCGTCTGCCAATCCCTCAGTGTCATGTTTTGCCCAATGGTGTGAAACTCTGGGTACTCGATGCTGGAGATGTTGACGTCACTCGCATCGACTTGGTGTTTAAAGGAGGAGTTCACCATCAGTCACAACTCCTGCAAGCCCTCTTAGCCAACCGTATGTTGCGTGAAGGCACCACACAACTCAGCAGGGCACAGATAGCCGAGCAACTTGACTATCATGGAGCATGGGTGGATCAATATGTCTCTTTCGAACATTCGTTTGTTACCCTCTATACGCTTAACAAATACCTGGCACCCACCATCAGTCTTTTGGCACAGATGGTAAAGCAACCCATCTTTGATGCCCAGGTACTCGAGGTGGTGAAGCAGAACAACATACAGGGCCTCTTGACTAACCTGCAGCAACCCAGTACGCAGGCACGTCGCCTTTTCCTGCGCACAATTTATGGTGCTCAACACCTATTAGGTCAATACGCTGATGTGGCTGATTATGAAGCGGTCAATACAGATTTATTGAAAGCTTTTCACCAGCTGTGGTACAATAGTGGCAACCTCAGTATCTACCTCTCGGGACATATCACCGACGACAGCCTTGCGCTTGTCACATCAGCCTTTGGTGAGTCGTTCGGCAATGGCCAGCAGAGCAAGGTGAACCACCAGGTTGACATCCCCCAGCAAACCTACCGACAGTTGTTCAAGGAAATGCCAGGTACCGCACAGAGTTCAGTGATTATCGGCAAGTCCACCATCGACCAGCATCACCCCGACAGTCTTCAGTTGCGTGTGCTTGTCACCTTGCTGGGAGGCTATTTCAAAAGCCGCCTTATGACCACCATACGCGAGGAGAAAGGTCTTACCTATGGCATCTATTCAGTACTTAATCCATCACCATACGACAGTACCCTGATGATTATCAGCGATTGCGACCATCGTTTTGTACAACCTCTTCTCACAGAGACTTACCACCAGATAGACAGACTGCAAAACGAACTGGTGAGTGATGATGAACTGGCGTTGGTGCAAAACAGCATGAAGGGTGATATGCTACGTGCCTACGACTCACGTCTCTCCCTCAGCGATGCCTGGATCTACCTCCATACCCAAGGACTGTCCGACGATTATTACCACCATTACTGGCAAGCCATCAGCTCCATCACATCACACGACTTGCAACGCTTAGCGTGCACCTATCTCACTAAAGACACTTTAACAGAAGTGGTCGCAGGTGAAAAAATGTCATAAAACTTGACCACTTTCTTTCTCATTTAACGAACTATTCTTACCTTTGCAGCATGATGAAACATACGACAGCTATCATATTGATGATTTTATGCATGTTGCCGACTGCTTTGTCGGCACAGGAAAGACAAAATTCAAGCATTGTAGATAAGATTAAGGGCGTATTCTCCTCGTCCATCAAAATAGGTACCTACACTTTCCCAGATGGTGCCGTCTATTCCGGTGAGCTCAAGAGCAATAAACCCAATGGCAAAGGTAAGACCACCTTCACTACAGGCGATACCTATGAGGGTGAGTATGTCAAGGGTAAGCGCCAAGGTACAGGCACCTATATCTTTACCGATGGTGAAAAATACGAAGGCGAGTGGTACCAAGACCAGCAACATGGTCATGGCATATATTACTTCCAGAACAACAATCGTTACGATGGCATGTGGTACCAGGACTATCAGCAGGGTGATGGTACGATGTACTATTACACGGGTGATGTGTATCTAGGTCAGTGGGACCACGACCAACGTGAGGGCAAAGGCACCTATACCTGGCGTAATGGGGCCAAGTACGAAGGTCAGTGGCATGCCGACAAGAAAGAAGGGGAGGGTACCTTTACCTGGAATGATGGCAGTAGCTACACCGGTGGCTGGAAGGCTGATTTGCGCGAGGGTGCCGGTACCTTTATCTACACCAATGGCGACAAGTACGTAGGTGAATGGCACAACGATATGCAGCATGGCCAAGGCATCTATACCTTCCATACAGGCGACCGTTACGAGGGTGCTTATCAGAATGGCGAACGTACAGGCGAAGGCGTCTATCTATATGCCAACGGCAATAAATACGTGGGTAACTTCCAGAACGGCATGCAGGAAGGGCAGGGCACCTTCACTTGGGAAAACGGTGCTGTTTATGAAGGTCAGTGGCATGAGAACATGCGTCACGGTAAAGGTACCTACAAATGGAACGTTGGCGATAGCTACGAAGGTGAATGGGCTAACAACGAGTTCAATGGTGAGGGTACCCTCACTCAGACCGATGGTACCCGCTATAAAGGACACTTTCTCAATGGCATGGAAGATGGTTATGGCGTACGCATCGACAAGACCGGCACCCGTTATGAAGGCACCTTCAAGCAAGGCAAGAAAGAAGGTAAGTTCAAAGAAACCGACTCTGCTGGCAACGAGCGTACCATCAACTATCGCAACGACCGTCTTGTGTCGCAGTAATCATTGATATCAATACTTTAGCCGGAGGGTATCCCCCAAATCCTCCACTTCATAGAGATGTGCCCGCTCAGATCCCGAGGGAGAGTTGGGGCCGTGGAAGACAATGTAGAGCTTGCCCTCGAACGAGCGGAACAGCATGGCATGTCCACCATCCTTGGAGAACAGCGGTTCAGGTTGTTGCTTCCAAGGGCCACTCACCTTGCCCGAGGTAGATTCGGCAAGACCAATGGCATATTGTCCATCCTTGAAACTTGACCACATCATCAGCAACTTGCCAGTCTTGGTGCGAACCATGAAGCAGCCGTCGGTAACGTAGGAGCGTTCGTCTGAGCCCTTGATTTCTGAGCCTGTGCTCCACGGAGCCGCAGAGGCATAAAACAGTGTCTGAGGTGTTCCCACTGGTTTCGAGAGGTCTGCTGCCAAAGGAACGGCGCACATCGTGCCGTCAACCGTCTGTACCCATTCGTGGCAGAACACCATATAAGGTTGTCCGTTCTCCACATAAAGCGTACCGTCTAAGCACATCCATTCCATAGGCGTATGTGGCACTTTATCGAAAACCTGGAACGGTCCTTCGGGCGAGTCGGCCACAAACACTTGCGTACCGCGATAATAGTACTTAGGCCATCCATTGCCCCTTTCATGCCTCCACTCAATATCTGAGTTCAGTGTGGCAAACAGGTAGTATTTTCCCTGATAACGATGCACTTCAGGAGCCCATACATTTCCCGTGATCCAGTTGTCCTCAGGTACGGTCATCACTTGAACGGGTCCTTCCCAGTTCTTCAGGTCCTTGCTCTTATAAGCCGCCACACCACCAATACTTTGACCTTGTGAACCTTTTACCGACGATGAGCAATATAAATAATAGGTATGCGTAGTTTCGTCAGCCACGATAAACGGGTCGCGAATATAGATATCCTCAATGGGTATTGCCCTCAGCACCATCGGCATAAGGAGCATGCAAACTAACATAAATCTTCTCATAGTCATTCTGCTTTATCTTTTGTTGATTCAAATATAATAGCTAATTTGCAGACATGCTAATTTTTTAGTATTTTTTTTCTATCTTTGTACCAACATAGCTATAATAATATGAGAAAGAGCATTTTGATTATCTCCGCCATGATGCTGCTTTTGGCATGTGGAGGCAAGCCGACGCAGTCAGGAAGTGCTGATGCAGCTGTTGCCAATTCTATGGAAGTGATGGCAGAGGAAGAGAATCCTCAAAGCTTTAATCTGTCAGGTACGATAGGTGAGGATAAAGCCAGCATAACAATAGAGAAGAACGGCAACGATGTGATGGGTGTTGTCACACGATGTGATTATTGCGAGCCTATAGAAGTGAAGGGTACGTGGCAGGGAAATGACATCAAAGTTGCTGGATATAGCTTGGCCGGCTCACATATGCAATATGAATTAACCGTCACTGGCGATAATGTACAAGGTACAGAAATCTTGTCAGCTGAAGGAGAAGTAGAAAAGCAAGAGATCTCTATGACCATCTTGGCTTCAGCAAGTGCCGGTTGACCATGTCAAAGCGGAAATGCAGGACATAAAGATAAATATCGGGCCATGTCCCATGCAGCTCGTTGTGCTGCTGGCTGTCGATGCTGTTGTAAGAACCGATATTACGAGTTGAATAACGGATTTCTTGTTAGCACACCTTATAAACGATTGCATTTGTAAGCGCCGTTTAGCTGTCTTGGGTGATTAATTAGCTGTAGCAATAAGTCAAAGATCGTTTTGCGGCGAAATACTCCGAGTCACCGCTCTCGCTTGTCATTCATGAATGGTTGCAATCAAGAATCTTCGCCTTTTCATTGCCGTTGGCCACCAGCAGTGTTGTCGGCTTTGTTTCTCAATCACGATGCAAAGATATATAAAATATATTATACTGCAAAATAAAATATAAATTATTTTGCAAAATAACTTATTATTTTTTTTTGAATGCCCCATTTGAGTTATACAAATACCCCTCACCATTCTCCGCATAATTATGCAGCAGCGCCAGGGGCCGTTATAGTCCCCAGAAATCCCTCGTTTCATTTAGAAGAAGAAAAAGGTAGTTTTTGTGGAATTAAGCTGCCATTTTAGCGGAATTTGTTGCTTGGACTGTCAAGGGGTGGGGGCTGGGGGTGTTTTTTTTCATGTTCTGAATATGCGTATAAACTTTCAAGTATTCGCCCCATTTCATGGTAGTTGCTTCACTCCTTTTAGTTGTGAATTGACAACTGCAACACTGCAACGCTACAAGAATGTGTCTTTCCCTGATAATGTTGACTCTCTTTGAGCCTTTATTTTGGCAGTTATATTTATCTATATCACGCCAAGTGGCAAAGGTTTCAAGGTTGTTTTATATTCAAGATGCTATGTCGTAACTATATTGATAATCAAATTGTAATGTGTGCATTATAATGCGTATATGCAAATGGAAGTGGCAAGTATCCGAGCCGCATGGCTTTCGTCTAAAATCCTCCTTTGTATGGTAATAAAACTTGACTTTTTCGGCTAAAAAAAAGAGTATGATGAAGTCATCCTTGAACGACGAGGCACCGTATATTGGCTACCTTTTGCAGCGAGACCGGTGGATAATCGCAGGAAAATAGCGTTTATTGTAAAATAACAATTAACAAAAAGCGGCAACTTTTTTCCGCTTTTAGTTAAAGAAACTTCTTTTTCGAGTTCAGTTTGATTTGATAATGAGCCGTGTCGTCTGTGAAGATAGCAAAAACGAAGGGGCACCCAAGTAGGCGCCCCTCTGATTTTTCATGAAAGCAATAGCTTCTTAGATGAGGTATTGTGAGCTGATGGACTCGTTGCAAACCACACGACGGATGGTTTCTGCAAAGATGTCGGCAATGCTCAACTGCTTCACCTTGTCGCATTTCTTGCTGTAAGGGATGCTGTCGGTGAACACCATCTCTTCGAGCTGTGACTCCTGAATGCGGAAAGAAGCTGGATCTGACATCACACAATGACTGGCAATAGCGCGTACTGAGTGAGCACCGTTCTCTATCATGAGGTTGGCTGCCTTGGTGATGGTGCCTGCGGTATCTACAATGTCGTCAATCAAAATAACGTCCTTGTCCTTTACATCGCCAATGACTTGCATAGAAGCCACTACGTTGGCTTTCTCGCGTGTCTTGTTGCAGAGCACCAATGGCACGTCGAAATACTTAGCATAGGCTCCTGCACGCTTTGAACCACCTACGTCGGGTGATGCCATCACGAGGTTGTCGCCCAGGTTAAGTGACTGGATGTAAGGAATGAATACGCTGGATGCATACAGATGATCTACAGGTACATCGAAGAAGCCCTGAATCTGGTCGGCATGCAGGTCCATCGTGATAAGACGGTCGATGCCGGCTACTGACAATAAGTCTGCCACCAACTTGGCACCGATAGATACACGTGGCTTGTCCTTGCGGTCCTGACGTGCCCATCCGAAGTAAGGAATAACGGCACAGATAGACTTGGCAGATGCACGCTTGGCTGCATCAATCATAAGCAGCAACTCCATGAGGTTGTCGGAGTTGGGGAAGGTTGACTGTACCAGGAATACGATGGCTCCACGGATGGACTCTTCGTAAGATACAGCAAACTCACCGTCGGCAAAATGAGTAATGTTCATGTTGCCTAACGGACAATTCAAACTGGCGCAGATGCGCTCAGCAAGGTACCTTGAGTTGGTACCAGAGAAAACCATAAAGGGTGATGTCTCTTTCATTATTATATTAGTTAAATTGTTATATCAGATTTTATCTCCAATGGTGTAAAGCAGGTAGTAGAGGAATTCCCAACCGCCCGTCTTCTCAATCTTGAGCGGCATGCCGTCGTCGTCACGATCGAGGATAAGGTCGGTCTTCTCTACCTTATAACACTGTGTCTTGCCCTCAGGACTTACTGCCACGAGTTGCTTCACGGGGCGTGGGTTCCAAATCTTACCCGTATAGCCGGTGAAGAGGTCGCGATTGTCGGAGTAGAGATTGATATCCAGCTCCTTGTCGCCATCTGCCATGCTGTCATACTTCAGCTGGTTGAGCGGCAGGGTTAACACACCGTCGTCGGTGAGTGATGGGTGCTGAATGTCAATGGTCTCAGGCAGATTGGCCTCGTCGATAAGTGGGGTGTCAAACACAAACTGCTCTACAGCATCGCAAGGTATAGGTTGTTTGAGCATACGAGGATTGGCCAACTTCCAGTTCACACAGTCGGGCAAACTCCAAACTGACTCTTCCTTCTCGGAAAAACCGGTTACATCCACATAGCCCACAATGGCTGCCGTTGGCAACTTGGTGAGGGGAGGGAGCTGTCCCATGAGCAGATAGTTGTCGATGCGGTATGACCAACATTCTGGCAACGCCTGATGGTATTCCTCAGGTATCTGCATCTGCGTGGCTACGATGGCCATCTTGCCTGGATTCTCTTTTGGCTTCCACGCCATGCTCATTACATCCTGCAGGCCTGCGCATAGCAGCGAGGCCCAAGGCTGTGGCATACAGATTGCTTTCATTAGTTTAATTATTTTTTTTAGAAAAAATAAAACGCTATTGCAAGCCCAAGGCTGTGGCATACAATATGATTATTTAAACAGTAACGGAGTAAACTCGGTTAAATAAATTCTCCAGTTACGCCAGATGTGACCACCATCGGTCTCCATGTACTGATACTTGTAACCCAGTTGATCCAGTTTCTGACGATAGGCATTGTTGGCTGCAATCAGGAAGTCGGTTTTACCAATACCAATCCAGTAGAGGGCTGGCTTCTTGGCAAACTGAGTCTTCAGCTTGGCATCTTCATTCATGTAAATAGGGGAGATGCTTGGGTCGGTAACGCCCAGTGCTGCAGAGAACAGACCTACATAGTCGAAGGTGTCAGGGTTGTTCAGTGAGATGAACTTTGAATGGAAACCACCCATCGACAAGCCTGCGATGGCACGGCCTTGCTTCTTGGCGATGGTGCGGTAATTGGCATCGATAAACTTCACCACTTCCATGAATGAGCTTTCGAATGAGCCTTCCATTGTCTTAGGCAGGTTCATTGAAGGGGGAACAAATCCGGCTGAAGTCTCACCAGGAGCAGCTTCCTGAGATACGTTGCCATTGGTCATTACCACAATCATAGGCTGTGCCTTGCCCTGTGCGATGAGGTTATCGAGAATCTGTGCAGTGCGACCTTGTGTCAGCCAGGCTTCCTCGTCGCCACCCATACCGTGCAGCAGGTAGAACACTGGATAACGCTTGTTGCTGGTTTCGTAGCCAGCTGGGGTATATACGCTCAGACGACGGGTAAGGCCATCTTGGGTGTACCAGCGCTTGGATACGGTGCCATGAGGTACAGCATTTACCTTGTAAGGGTCAGAACGACCGCCACCAATAAGCAAGATACTGCTTAAAGTAGATACGTCACGATTCACATATACATTGTTCATGTCAATCACACGCTGACCGTCGATCAGGAAGTGATAGGTATAAAACTCGGGTGCTACAGGCTCTGGGGTAGTGTATTCCCATACACCGTCTTTTTCAGTGAGGTTGGCCACACCAGCAACTTCCATTTCCATGACGTTGTCGCCAAACTTGACGGTTTGCTTTTGTGTAGGCAGGAAGTCGCCTGTTACTTGTACTACCACAGCCTTAGGAGCTACGATGCGGAATGTCACCGTATTGTCAGGGTGAATCTCTGGAGACACGATGCTTGCGCCTCCGAACAATGCCTGCTGAGCGAAAGTCAATGTAGTAGCCAGCAATGCGATGAAGGTAAATAATGTCTTTTTCATATTGGTATTATTAGTCTAAAAGTTCTGCAATCTTCTCATACAGTTTCTCACCACGCAGGTTGCGCTCGATGATTGTACCGTCCTTGTCAATAAGTACGGTGTGGGGAATAGCACTTACACCATAGATGGCGGCTGCTTCGCACTGCCAGTACTTGAGGTCGGACATCTGAGGCCATGTGATCTTCAAATCGGCAATGCCTTTCTTCCACGCCTCGGCTGTCTGGTCGAGTGAAACACCCACGATTTCGAAGCCCTTCTTCTTATATTGGTCGTACACCTTTACCACGTTAGGCATCTCCTGACGGCAAGGTCCACACCAGCTTGCCCAGAAATCTACCAACACCACTTTGCCCTTGCCGGCATAGTCACTTAACTTAACAGGATTGCCCTCTGGGTCATTCATTTCGAAATCGGTAAACTTTTGACCTACAGCAGTTACGGTAAGTTTGTTAACTTGTTCCTTTATGTGATTAATGGCCTCGTCGGAGTTGAATTTATCTGGAATCTGCTTTACTATTTCGGCTAATGCTGGGGTTTCTATATAGTAGTAGAAGTTCTTTAGCAAGAAAACACCCACTTCGTTGGTGGCGTTGTCTTTAGTACCTTTCACGAGGGCATCGATATATCGTTGCTCGAGGTCTCCGCTCTGTTTTTCAAGAGCGGCACGTACGTCATCACTTAAATTTTCCTCATTGGTGAGTTTGTCATATACATCACTCATCTCGGTCTGAAGACTGTTGATAGCATCACGTACTTTCTGGTAGGCGTCGTTGTTAGGAGTACCAGTGGCTGATGGGTTTTCGGTATCCATCTTTACCTCGATGGTTCCATTTTCGAGGAAGAAGTCCAGTGCCTGATCGTTTTCAGAGTTGTTTTGATACATGATGTATCGTAGCTCAGGCGTGCTTTGTTCGCCCTTGAATTGAAACTTACCGTCTTTGATAACGGCACCTTGCAACTTGGCAGATTGTCTGCCACTCATTTCTACTAAGAAGATAGAGTCGCCATCTACAGCGTCGGATATCTTGCCATTGATGGTGTAGCCGCTTTTACCGGAGCAGGCTGCAAGAACAGCCAGTGCGCCTACATAAAAGAGTTTTTTCATTTGTTTTATTAAATTGGTAAATAAATACTGTACAAAGATAGTGCAAGTCGAGGACAGAAACAAATTTTGGAGCAGCGAAAACACAAATACTTGTATTTGGTGTTGAGTCGCGACAGAATTCAGCGGAGCTAAAATAAACTTGTTTATTTATTATGTCGAGACGTAGCCTGTCTTATCTAAAGATAGTGCAAGTCGAGGACAGAAACAAAAAAACCTCCCCGATGCGAACATCGGAGAGGCGTTTTTCTGTAATCATCTAATTGAAATCCGACTTTATTCTGCAGCTGGAGTTTCAACAGGAGCCTCGGCAGCTTCTTCAGCTGGAGCGTTAGCAGCAGCTTCTTCTGCAG
>JAEEOD010000071.1 GCA_016284115.1 Bacteroidaceae bacterium | reverse complement strand
CTCCGGGAAGACTTTTACCCACTGCCTGACTCCATTGACCTTTTTCCATAACACTGAGCATTTGCACGTGTAGTGAGTCCAAATATTCGGGCCGATTACAGGGTAGTCTAAATAATCATAAGTGCCATACTCTACAACCTCGTTCCTCATTGCCAGACGTCTACTCCTTTGATGTTTCTTCATCTGCATAGCTAAATAAGTGCCATCACCAACAGAGTCCGCATGTAGTTTGTATGTTCCCCTTATACCCGAAAGAGCTTTAATCAACTCTTCAAATTCTGCGAGTTCTGCATCGCTGATGTCCGTTGACAAAATGCTGTCGTTCAGCACAAAGTTAACATCATACTTTTGAATGATCTCTTCTAGGCGTTCTTTGTTTGTTAGTTCTCGGCTCTTTTCAAACGAGTCATCGTCGGAGCAAGCTACCCAAACACATGTGCACGCAATTATTGCGCACAAACTGTAAAATACTTTTTTCATAATTCTTAATTGTTTAGTTAATACCATTTTATTTGATTGTTATATGTGAATATTCTTTCTTCTCTTCCACCTGTCAGGTCATGAAGGACATAGATGGTTCCTGAGGTGACATTGTCAAATGTTAGCCAGTCCGACTTAGCCTCTTGTCGGCCTGCTGATACTTCGTGACCATCTTTATAATAGACCAGCTCATAGGTGTGACCTATGGCAATGTCGTTATCGTCATTCCGCGGCAGAAAGACAATTTTATTGATGCGAATGGGTTTCCCCATGTCAGCACCAACCCATCCGTTTTGCTCCGTCTGACTTTCATAATAAGTCAGTCTGTTGCCGTCAAATGCATCTTCCGCTTTGGTCTTTTCCATAGCTTCTCCTTCACTCAGAATCTTACGAGGATGTATCACTGTGCTGTCAGAGAGGAAGACCAGTTCAGCCACATTGCATTTCCCTCTGTCTGGGGATACGTATCGCCAATACCTATGCGCTCCGATATCACTAATGGCCAGTGTGTCGTAACCATGCATGGAGACGCACTCTATACGCCCACATTCGATGACATTTCTAAAATCGGGGGTATCTGACGCTTCAAAATGCCCACCTTCCATAAGCATCCTGAACTTGACAATGCGGTTATACAATGGATATTTCCTGCCGATAGTTATCGACTGGAGATGTTGTACGTCTGCCTGAAGGGCCTGGATGCTGCCATCTCGGTTCAGAATGAAGATGTCTCCAGCAGGAACACAACCGTCTTTCCTCCAATAGACGGGCATATAGACAATGTCTGCACCAAGATTACAGAAAGTCGCCTTACCCCTTGAATCAATCTTTGAAAAAGCCACAGGCACCCATTCTTGGTTATCAAAGACGGCAAGATAGGCAAAGGCATCACCGGGACAGGCATTGTTGAGATTTATGGTCAGGTCATACCCTTTGAAATACTCTGTTGATACGTCCTTTATAAATGGGCTATCAAGTGACGGGGGGATAGGTGCCTTTACCTGTTCATTCAAGGCAAAGAGGCTCTGATGCTGGTAGGCAAAGGTACAGCGATAGACCTTTGCCATCTTGCGCCCCTCCTTACTCGGATTGCCCGGGTTGCTTTCTCCTCCCATAAAAGGTATGGAATAGCCCGTATTGTCAAACAACACGTTCCAATGATGATTATGGGCACGGTCTGGCCATTGGGGAGTGAAGTCAATGGCTATTGGTATACCGCAGGCTCGCATCACATAGGTTGTCCATCGGGCATAATCGTAGCATTCGCCCATTTTGATGTTCTTCAATACAGACACAGGCCACTCTGCATCTATCTGTGGTAGTACTTTCTGATTGTGGAAGCGTCTTTTCCGCAGTGCATCGTTCACTTTGCATGCCGCCCAATAAACTTGGTCATACATGTCTTCACTCTTTAAGGCGATGTCTGTGCTTCCCCAGAACTCTTCTCTAAGTATTTCACGCCATGGTTCAAACTTCTCACTGCCAACTCTATATGGGAGAAGGTATTCGCAGAACTCATCAAAGGAAAGATGACTGGCCCATAAGCCCTCCTGCCAGTCTTGGAACGCTAGGTCTATGTTGTTGATGAGTGTTTCAGCGTCAATAGCCGTCGTGTCGTTGATTTCTTTTGTTTTTCGTTCGTCAACTAGGCCTAAGCTGTCATAAAGCAGTTCGTATTGTGTAATACATTCTGGATAATCATAGTCCTGGTTAATCTGAGCTATGCCTTCATAATATTGATCAAGCAATGGATTATCC
>JAEEOD010000070.1 GCA_016284115.1 Bacteroidaceae bacterium | reverse complement strand
CACTATGCAGACTTGGGAGACTCCATGAGTGTTCTTGGAGTCATTGGAAAAGTGAAGCCCGACGAGATATATAACCTGGCTGCACAGAGCCATGTGCAGGTGAGTTTTGATTCACCAGAGTTTACGGCTGATGTCGATGCCGTGGGCGTGCTCCGTATCTTGGAGGCCGTGCGCCAGTTGGGGATGACTGACACCTGCCGCATCTATCAGGCATCTACCTCTGAACTGTATGGCAAGGTAGAGGAAGTCCCTCAGAACGAGAATACCCCGTTCCATCCCTATAGCCCGTATGCAGTAGCCAAGCAATATGGTTTCTGGATAGTGAAGGAGTATCGCGAGGCTTACAATATGTATTGCTGTTCAGGTATTCTGTTTAACCACGAGTCTGAAAGACGTGGTGAGACCTTCGTGACAAGAAAGATTACTTTGGCAGCTGCTCGTATTTCTCAGGGTTTGCAGGATTGCCTGTACTTAGGCAATATGGATTCTTTGCGCGACTGGGGCTACGCTAAGGACTATGTGGAGTGTATGTGGCTTATACTGCAGCAGGAGAAGCCTGAGGACTTCGTGATTGCTACTGGCGTACAGCATAGCGTCCGTGAGTTCACTGAGCTTGCATTCAAACATGCCGGTATTGAGCTAAAGTTTGAGGGTGAGGGTATCAACGAGAATGGCGTTGTGGTGAAAGGTCCAGAGAATCTGATTGGCAAGGCAGTTGTAGCTGTCAGTGAGGACTTCTATCGTCCAACGGATGTAGTGAACCTTTGGGGCGATCCCACAAAAGCCAAGGCCAAACTCAAATGGAATCCCAACAAAACCAGTTTTGAGGAACTTGTCAAACTCATGGTAGATAGCGACATGGCCAAGGTTGCATCAGAAGATGCAGCCATGAAAGTCCGTACAAACCTTGCAGAGTACCTTGAAAAAGGAATTGTTAAGTAATGGCACTCGATAAGAATTCAAAGATATACGTAGCAGGACATAACGGACTGGTTGGTTCTGCTATATGGAATAACCTGCTGCAGAGGGGATATACGAACCTTGTGGGCAGGAGCCATAATGAGCTGGATTTGACCGACCAGATGGCTGTGAAGGCGTTCTTCGATGAAGAGACACCTGATGCAGTGGTTTTGGCTGCTGCTTTTGTGGGCGGTATCATGGCCAACTCGCTGTATCGCGCTGATTTCATCATGATGAACATGAAGATTCAGTGCAACGTGATTAGCGAGGCTTACGCCCATGGCGTGAAGAAATTGCTGTTCTTGGGTAGTACCTGTATCTATCCGAAAAACTCACCCCAGCCGATGAAGGAGGATTGCCTGCTGACCAGCCCGCTGGAGTACACCAATGAGGAGTATGCCATTGCGAAGATTGCCGGCCTTAAGATGTGTGAGAGCTATAATCTGCAGTATGGTACCAACTACATTGCTGTGATGCCTACGAACCTCTATGGCCCGAATGACAATTTCCACTTGGAGAATAGTCATGTGATGCCGGCTATGATGAGGAAGGTGTATCTGGCTAAGCTGATTCATGACAGGGCATGGGACAAGATTGCTATTGACCTCAATAAACGCCCTGTTGAGGGCGTGAATGGGTCGTCATCACATGACGATATACTGAACATTCTGGCAAAGTATGGAATTTACGACAATAAGGTAGTTCTTTGGGGTACTGGTACTCCGCTCCGTGAATTCCTTTGGTCTGAGGACATGGCTGATGCATCAGTACATGTGCTGCTGAATGTGGACTTCAAGGATGTCATTGGCATTGAGAAGTACTCTTCGGTACATTTCGGCGCTTCAACCGACGGAGCTGTGGATAGAAACCATAGTGCCGGTCGTGGCGGAGCCATTCCGAGCCTGGGCGAGATTCGCAACTGTCATATTAATGTAGGTACGGGCAAGGAACTGACGATACGCGAACTTTCAGAGTTGGTGGTTAAGGCCGTAGGTTTTGAGGGCGAGGTAGAGTTTGATGCAAGCAAACCTGATGGTACGTTACGTAAACTCATTGACGTAAGCAAACTCCATAACCTTGGCTGGACGCATAAAGTTGAAATCGAAGATGGCGTAGCGCGGCTCTTTGCTTGGTACAAGCAGAGCCTGGAAGATTAGAATATGAACTACATCATACATACACCGAGCGCAGCGAGGTTGAAGAAGGAGATAATTGAGAGAGTTGAAGCTAAGGTGGATGCCAAAGGCAAGGGCATTGCTACTTGGCAGGCTGCTGAGACGGATGGAAGCGAGAAAGTGCTGGTGCATACCACCGACCAATGGGCGGAGAAGGGATGTATAGCAATGAAACAAGAACTTGGACGTAATGTATTGCAAGTACGATTCTATTATTGGGATTCTTGTGAGGAAAGGAATAATGAGGATGACAAGATAATGCTTGGACGATTCACAGAGCTACTCTTGGTTCACTTCTCCTATTTTGTAGATAAAATAACAATAGAATAAGTCAAACTGCTGAGAAGCAGCATATAAAAAATCGTTATGAATGGGGCAGGCTCTTATCAGGGTCTCTCATAAAGAAAAAGGTTCAATAACCTGATAATCTTGCCCCTTTTTTGAAAAAAATATAGATGGCAAAACATTTAGTAATAATGGCTGGTGGCATAGGCTCTCGTTTTTGGCCGATGTCAACACCTCAATGCCCAAAGCAGTTTCTGGATATTACCGGATGTGTCAGAACAATGATTCAGCAGACGTTTGATCGTTATGTGGGAATTATCGATATTGAACATCTTTGGGTGGTGACATCCAAGAATTATAAGGATTTGGTGCTGGAACAACTGCAGGGCATCAATCCCCAGCATGTGCTGTTGGAACCTTGTATGAGGAATACTGCTCCTT
>JAEEOD010000069.1 GCA_016284115.1 Bacteroidaceae bacterium | reverse complement strand
ATAACACATTCAGGTATGGTACTGTGAGAAATACTGCTGACGTCATACGGAAATTAAAAGCCCATCAACTATACCCCATTAAGAATATGAAGGACAAGTTTGGATGGATTGTACAACTGATGAATATCTATCCACTATGGATGGTGGCATGTACATTATTTCATGCTATTCCTCAAGGCATTAGATTTAGACTTTTTTAGGAATGAAAGATGTTGCTATTTACGGAGCGGGCGGCTTCGGACAAGAAATAGCCTGCTTGATACACTTAATCAACCAAGAAAACCCAACCTGGCATATTATCGGATTCTTTGATGACAAACCTTCATTGAAGGGCACGAGAAATAGATACGGTGTCATTCTTGGAGGTATTGACGAGCTGAATGCTTATCAGAATCCCTTATCGGTTGTTATTGCCATTGCTGACCCCTTAGCTGTTAAAAAAGTGGTAAGGCGCATCAAGAACGAGCATGTGGATTTCCCCAATCTCATTGCGCCAAGCACTATCTTCTTGGATGCAGAAACAGTCAAAATGGGCAAGGGAAACATCGTCTGTTCCCGATGCCTGATATCTTACAATGTCACCATGGGGGATTTTAATATTTTTGACGGTTATATCCCCATAGGACATGATAGTAAGATAGGCAGTTGTAACGTGGTCATGCCATCTGTGAATATTTCAGGGGGTGTCGTCATGGGAGATTGCAACTTTCTTGGGGTGCAGAGCGTTGTACTACAGAATCTGACGATGGGGAATCAGGTGAGAATCGGGGCTAATAGCGTGATGATACGAAATGGTAACGATGGTACTACGTATTTTGGCAATCCTGCAGAACAAATGCTTTCTGGAGGGAAAAGCATCTCAGAAATCGATGGCTTCATCAAAAAGTTTGAAGATGTGTTTGAAGACACTGACATTTGCACCTTGAAGCCTGACACGCCATTCCGCGATTTGGACGAGTGGACATCTATGATGGCTCTCTCTACTATGGCCATGGTGAGTTGCGAGTATGACGTAGAATTGACGGCAGATGAGATGCGTCATGCTAACACATTCCAGGATTTGTTTGATACGGTAAAATCTCATCTCTAAGATGAAGAATCTTTTGTTACTGCAAAACAGGCACATTCTTGTGACAGGTGCCTCCTCTGGTATGGGACGCGTGTGTTCACAAATGATAGCCGAACAGGGCGGAAAGGTGACTTTGCTTGCCCGTAATGAGGAACGCTTGCGACAAACGTTGGAAACACTGACAGGTGAAGGACATCAGGTGAGTATCTGCGACCTGACGGACGAGAACCAACTGAAGACGGCTGTAGGGAATATGCGACCATTAGACGGTATTGTACTTTGTGCCGGTATCAATGAGTTTGTCCCTCTGAAATTCATTAAGCAGGAGAAGATTGAGCGGATGTTCCAGACCAACTATTTCTCACAAGTGCTATTCCTGCAGATGCTGTTGAAAAAGAAACTCATCAATAAAGGTGCTTCCATCGTATTCATTTCGTCGGTATCGTCGTTAATGGGCGTACATGGAACATTGCTTTATGCCTCTTCAAAGGGAGCCATTAACTCTGCAGTAAGGGTGTTGGCATCAGAACTTGCAGGGCAGCGGATTCGTGTGAATGCCATTCTGCCTGGTATCGTACGTACAGATATGCTGTCTGGCACCAATATAGACGAGGATTCTTTTACGAAACAAGAAGAACAATATCCGTTGGGACTGGGTACTCCTGAGGACGTAGGCCATGCAGTGTTGTTCCACCTGTCGGATGCCAGCCGGTGGCTGACAGGGCAGTGCATGATTCTTGACGGAGGAATGACCCTTCATTAAACCAAGTAACAGATGGCTGTTATAAGATATAAAAATGTGGGCATTAGGGCTATGAGTGCCTGTGTGCCTCCAAAGATAGTCTACAACAAAGACTTGGGGTATTTGATAACTGAGGAGGAGATAGCGAAGACCATACAGAACATCGGCGTAGTAGAACGCAGGATAGTCGATGACGGCGTATGCGCTTCGGATCTATGCTATAAGGCTGCCGTCAAGCTGATGGAGGATAATCGGGTGGATCCCGACAGCATTGATGTGTTGCTGTTTATGAGCCAGACGGCAGATTACAGGATACCGGCAACAGCTCCCATTTTGCAACATAGGTTGGGATTGTCTCATGATACGCTCTGCCTGGATTTGAGTTTGGGCTGTTCAGGCTATGTGTTTGCACTAAGTACGGCTTATGCCTATGCCAATATGGGATTGCGCGTGTTGCTCCTGGATGGAGAAACTTTCTCAAAGATTGTGAACAAGCGGGACAAGGTGGACTGGCCGCTGTATGGCGACGGGGCAACAGCAACACTGGTGGAGCAAGGCGATTTTGAAGAGTCGGTCTTTATTCTGAGAAGTGACGGTTCTGGAAAAGATGTGGTCATGATTCGTGATGGTATGAGGAATAGGATAACGCCCGAATCATGTCTTGAGAAAGAAGAAGAGGACGGGAATATCCGCACAGGACTTGAGGTGTTTATGGACGGTATGGCGGTGTTCAACTTTGCTATGAAGCGCGTCCCTAAGAGCATCACGGAGATGGTGGAGGTGTCTGGAATCACTACGGATGACATAGACTGGTTGGTGTTCCATCAAGCAAATAAGTTCATGACCGATTTCTTTATTAAGAAATTGAAGTTAGATAAGGATAAGGTTCCCTATTGCATACAAAAGTATGGCAATACCAGTTCTGCCTCTATACCTTTGACCATCGTATCGGAACTGCGTAACAAGCTGAAAGATGGTGACCGTGTGGTGATGAGCGGTTTTGGTGCAGGCTTGAGCTGGGGAACGTCCAACGTTGTCTTCAATGGATGTCGGATATCATCGGTTGTTGAATACTAAGACATGCTGGC